>DAOTUF010000371.1:0-8247 GCA_034437495.1 Chloroflexaceae bacterium
GGGCATTTCGCCGGGCGTGGGGGGGCATTCTGGCAGGTGTCATCCTGACTGCCGGGTGTGTGGCCGTTCTGGGGTTGCACGGCGGCGCGTGGCGGCTCACGCTCACCGACTACACCGGGCGGCTCGTACTGGTGCTGGCTGCGGGTGCGCTCCTGGCGCGGGGCGTGGAAGGGGGGCTGTCCCTGCTGAGCAGGCGCGGCCTCGTAGCCCTGGGGGACGGAACGCGGCGGGCGCTGGCAGCGGCGGCGCTGGTGGCCTTCCTGCTGCGGTTCGGCGGGATGGCCTACCCCCTCAATTTCATCAGCGACCTGCGTTTTTCGATGGCGCGGGCCTCGATGGTGCGCGAGGGGGAGTTTCTGGAACTGTTCCTGCCCAACCCCGCGTTGACCCCAGTGCAGTGGGAGACCGACGCGACCATTCCGCGCTCCCCCTTCTACTACGTCCTGACGGCCCCGCTCACCGCGCTGCCGGGCGACACTGACCAGTTAGCGATGATGGCTTTCAGCAGCGGGGCAGACGCGCTGGCCGTCGTACTGGTGGGCTTGCTCGTGCTCGGCGCAGGGGGAAGCAGACGGGCCGCGGTGCTGGCGGCGCTGCTGGCGGGGGTGCAATCTCTGGGGGTGCTGGCGGCTATGTCGTGGGGCATCTTCCCGACGCTGCTGGCGCAGGCGCTCGTGCTGCTGGCAATGGTCGTCTGGGTGCGGGTGCGGCCCCACCTGAACCGGCGGGGGGCGTGGGTGCTGTTCACGGCGGCGCTGGCGCTGGCCTACCTCGCCTACCCCTCGGCGCTACTCTTCCTGGGGCTGACGTGGGCCATCCTGGTGGTGCTGCTGGCGCTGCGGCGCGACCCGGCAGTGCTGCCCACCTTCCGGGCGGGGGTGGTGGCGGGTATCCTGGCGCTGCTGCTGTTCTATGGCTGGCATATCCCGGCGCTCGTTGGCGAAACGTTCCCCCTCCTGCTGGAGCGGCTGTCAGACAAAGCGCCCGGCGGCGGGGCGCTGAGCCTGAGCCTGGGGCCGCTGCTCAACCCCGCGTGGGTGCCGCTGCGCGACAAATATGGTTTCCTGCTGCTCGGCCCGGCAGTGGGAGGGGCCGCGCTGCTGGCAAGCGCCCGTCTGGGGAACAATCCCCCCACCGGTTCGGAAGCGACGAAGGATACGGGTGCGGGCAGTGGGGCACCGCTGCTCCTGCTGGCCTGGGGTCTGAGCTACCCGCTCCTGGCGCTGATGAACACCTACGTGGTGACATTCATTCTCAAACACGTGCTCTACCTGCTCCCGGCGCTGGCGGTGCTGGCCGGGCTGCTCCTGGGGCGGCTCTCCCGCTGCCAGTGGGGGGGCGTGGTCGCGGCGGTGGTGGTGGCGCTGGTCTTCTGGGAGGGGGTGGTAGCGGAGCTTGATGCTATTGTGCATGCATTCTATCAACTCAAGTGAGGCAACACCGCGATGAACCCTCCCCCTCCCTCTCCCCCCTCTGCGTCTGCGACGGTAGCGTCCCTGCTGGCGTGGGCCGTCCAGGTGCTCGGCTCCACCAGCACCACCCCCCGCCTCGATGCGGAAATCCTGCTGGCGCACGTGGTGGGGTGGTCGCGGGCGCGGGTGCTGGCTGAGCACCGTGCGGTTCTTGCTCCTGCCCACGCCGAAGCCTTCTCGCGCCTGGTGGCGCGGCGGGCGAACCTGGAGCCAATTGCCTACCTGGTCGGGCACCGCGAGTTCTATGGCCTGGAAATGCAGGTGGACCCGCGGGTGCTGGTGCCTCGGCCTGAAACCGAACTGCTGGTCGACCTGGCACTCGCTGCTATTGCGACGATGCCGCCATCTCCCCCTCTGCTGGTGGCTGATATCGGCACCGGCAGCGGGGCTATCGCCATTGCGCTGGCGGTGCATGCGCCACAGTGCCACGTCTACGCGACCGATATTTCGGCGGACGCGCTGGAAGTTGCTGCGCTCAATGCGACCCGCCACCAGGTTGCCCACCGCCTCACCCTGCTCCCGGGGGATTTGCTGGCTCCGCTCTCCGAAGCACGTTCAGGAGGGTCGCCCCTCCCGCTGTTCGATGTCATTGTGAGCAACCCCCCCTACACCATCCTCAATGAGATAGACGCCGGAGTCTCCTGCCACGAGCCGCACCTTGCGCTGGACGGTGGCCCCGATGGGCTGAACTTCTACCGCCGGCTCATTCCCCAGGCGCTCTGCCTGCTGCGCCCCGGTGGGTGCCTCCTGCTGGAGATTGGCGCAACGCAGGCCGAGGCGGTGGGGATGCTGGCGCGGGCTGCGCTCCCCTCCCGTGCCCCGTCCATCCAGGTGTATCGGGACCTGGCCGGGCGGGAGCGGGTGGTCACGATAGGGAAGTAGCGCGACCCCGCAAAAAAGACCGGAAAGCTCGTTGTACTATACGAAGGCGTATCATCCCTCTGTTCTCCCAATCATCGCCAATCATCGCCAATCAATGAGGATCATTGATGAGGGGAGGGGGAGCAAAGGTCGAAATGCGAAACGCAGTGACAAACCAGAGCAAAAACCGTCCGAAGGCTTTGAAGGAGACAGAAGCAAACAGATGTCCCGAAAGAAAACGCCATTATGTAGTAGAGGTTCCTCCTTTTTTTACTTTTCTTATACTTGCCAGGGGGGGTCCTCTGAGGTATAATGGTAATCTATCTGTCATCCGTCCGTTTTGATCTAGCCGGTGCCCTCTCGTTATAATCAAAAGAACAGGAGGCACCACGTATGCTCGGCTTATTTGTGACGCTTGGAGTGACCATTCTGACCCTCGTCGTTATCCTGCTCTGGTTCGTCCCACACCTGATGGAACAGCAGTCGCGGCAGTCGTCCCGAGAGGCCGCCCAGTTGCGCGAGATGCTCTACCATCTGCTGAGCGAGCAAGAAATCGTTTCGATACGTCAGGGGCAGCTTGGGACGTCGCTTTCGTATCTGCAAGACCAGGTGGAGTTGGCGGAGAATGTCCGAAACGCCAGAGGGAACGAGGGCCACCGGGTGGCTCCCGATGTGCCGCCGGTGGACCTGCGGGAGCTTGAGGAGCGCGTTCGGACCATGCAAATCCAACTGGAAGCGTATATGCGCACAGCGCAGGTCCGTACTGAGCAGGACAATACGTCCTGGGCCTATCTCTTGAGCCTTCTGACGGCCATGCTGGAACGGATGCACGAGCTATCGTCGCATACAGAACCGCCAACCATCCAGAGATCAGTGAGGTCTCCCCATGAGCATCGTTGTCATTGATAACCAGGTGGTGCATTATGAAGTCTTCGGGCGCGGTCGGCCCGTACTCTTCTTGCACGGGTGGCATGGAAGCTGGCGCTACTGGTATCCGACGATTGAAGTGATGAAGAAGCATTTTCGCACCTACTCGCTGGATTTCTTCGGGTTCGGGGACTCGCGGAGGAATAAGGCCAGTACGCTGAGCCGAGAGAGCATCCAGAACTATTCAGAGCAGGTCATCCATTTCTTAGATGAACTGGGCGTTGACCGGGTGGCGCTGGTGGGGCACTCCATGGGGGGGATGGTCGCGCTCAAGACGGCCATCAGCCACCCGGAGCGCATTGAGCGGGTGGCCACAGTAGGGGCCCCCATCCAGGGAACCTCGCTCTCCCTCCTGCTCAAACTCACCGATATTCCCTTCTTTGCCGATACATTTGCCCGGTGGCAGTGGATGCGGCGGGCGCTGTTCCGCTTCTTTCTGGGCGAGACCGAAGACCCGGCGGTGCAGGAAATCATTGATGATAGCCTCAAATCAAGCGCCAGTACCCTGCGCTTTGCAGTCAGTTCGATGCTGCGCACCGACCTGCGCCCCGAACTGCCAAGTTTGCACGTTCCGGCGCTGATTGTCCACGGAGGGCGAGACGATATCGTCAACCCGCGACAGGCCGACCTCTTCGACGCCACCCCCTCCGCCGAGGTGGTGATGATGCCCAACAGCCGCCACTTCCCCTTCCTCGATGAAGCCGAGCTGTTCAATATGATACTGCTCCGTTTCCTCAAGCGGGTGCCCGTGGCTCCGACCCCCTCCCCGGTGGTCTGGTCTCAGTATGCTTCCTCCCCCACGCCTTCCCCTTCTCATTCCAACGGGTCCCACGCGGAAAAGTCCGCGACCCCGGAACGCTGAACTGAAGCGGGGTTCGTTCCCCGGGAACGGGGGTCGGGGACCGGAACATCCTGAGCAGAATCCCCGACCTCCGACTCCCGTCCCCCGACCCCTATCGCAGGCCCCCCTACTTGCGAATAATCGCCAGCACTTCGTCCCGACGCTGTTCCATCTCGGCGCGGGTTTTGGCCTCCAGGTTCAGGCGCAGCAGTGGTTCGGTGTTCGAAGGGCGCACATTGAAGTGCCAGGTCGGGTAGTTTACCGACAGCCCATCGAGCCGCTTCTGCTCCCCGTCTTTGTAGTGTTCGGCCAGTTCCTCGATACGGGCTTTCTGGTCGGAAACGGTGGAATTGATCTCGCCGGAGATGAAGTAGGTGGATTCCAGTTCGCCAAGCATCTCCGACATCTTCTTGTCGCTGGTCGAAAGCATCTCCAACAGGACCAGCGAGGGGATCAGGCCGGAGTCGGCGCAGTTGAAGTCGCGGAAGTAGTAGTGCCCCGACACCTCCCCCGCAAAGAGCGCCCCCTCGCTGGACATACGGCTCTTCATAAAGGCGTGCCCGACCCGCTCTTCGAGGGGGGTGCCCCCGTTGGCGCGGACTAGCTCGGGTACCGCCCACGATGAGCGCACGTCGTGAATAATCTTCGAGCCGGGGTGCTTTTTGAGCAAATAGCTGCCCATCAGCGCTGTCAGGAAGTCGCCGGGGATGAACTGGCCGCGGTCATCGATGGCAAAGAAGCGGTCGCCATCGCCATCGAAGGCAAAGCCGATAGCCGCGCCCTCCTCCACGACGCGCCGCTCCAATTCGGCGCGGTTCTCTGGCTGGAGCGGGTCAAGACCGTGATTCGGCAGGCTGCCGTCTGGCTCCAGGTAGAGTCCGACCAGCGTGACGGGCAAATGCTGGTAGACTTCCTGGAGGATCGGGCCAACCGTGCCATTGCCCGTGTCTGCCACCACTTTGAGCGGCTTGAGCGCCTTCACGTCAATCAGCGAGAGCATCGACTGTACAAACGCTGCTCGGAAGTCTTGCGGGGTTATCGTCCCCTTGCGGGCAGGCTGCGGAAAGGCTTCACGCTCGACCAGTTGGCGCAAATCCTGGATGCCGGCATCGCCGCTGAGCAACTGCGGCATCCGGCGTACCATCTTAAACCCGTTGTACTCCTTGGGGTTGTGCGATGCTGTGACCATCATGCCGGGCAGGCCTAGTTGGGAGCAGGCAAAGTAATACTGGTCGGTGCTGACCAGGCCAATGGTGATGACGTCGGCTCCCTGGTCGGTGATGCCGCGCGTGACCGCCTCGAAGACGGCGGGGCCGGAGAGCCGCATATCATGCCCGACGATGACCTGTTCGGCGTTCAAGAACGTGACAAACGCTCGTCCTATCATATACGCCGCATCCTCATTCAAGTCGGAGGGATAGATTCCGCGAATATCGTATGCCTTAAAGATGTGGGGCGCAACCTGCATAAAGACCTCCTTACAAAATTAGCGCGATCTGAAACGAACCATGACCCTGACATGACCCTGACTCGATGGACTGGATAGACCGGGTGGCCGGCCCTATGATACCACACCTCTGCTCCGCGCCTATTCCTGCCCCCGTTCGCGCTTGAACGCCTCGATCAAGTTGTCAACCAGGTGTGATGGCACGTCCTCAAAGTGGTCGTGCTTCATTGTGAAGGTGCCGCGAGCCTGGGTAATCGCCCGCAGTTCGGTGGCGTAGCGCTGGCACTCTGCCAGGGGCACCTGGGCGGTGATGGTCGTTTTGCCACGGTCGGCGGGCATCATCCCCAGAACGCGCCCGCGGCGGGTGTTCAAATCGCCCATGACATCGCCCGCAAACTCTTCCGGGACGGTGATTTCGAGCAGCGAGATGGGTTCCAGAATGACCGGGGTGGCCTTCTGTGCGGCCAGTTTGAATGCCTGTTTGCCCGCGGTCATAAAGGCGATTTCCTTGGAGTCCACGGGGTGCTCCTTCCCGTCGAAGACCGCCACGCGAACGTCCATCACGGGGTTGCCAGCCAGAATACCTTCGGCCATCGCCTCGCGGACGCCCTTCTCAATGGCGGGCATGAATCCTTTGCTGATGACCCCACCGACAATCTCGTTCACAAACACCAGCGGGTCTTCGCGGGAGAGGTCCGGTTCCAGCGGCTCAACGCGCAGGGACACATCGGCAAACTGCCCGGCCCCGCCGGTCTGCTTCTTGTGGCGATACTGGGCGTCGGCGGTCTTGCGGATGGCTTCGCGGTAGTGGACGCGGGGTAGGTCAATATCGACGTGGGTGTCGAACTTGCGCTTCATCCGGTCGGCAATAATCTGGAGGTGGCTTTCGCCCAGGCCCGAAAGCAGCGCCTCGCCGGTGGCGGGGTCGCGTGAGGTACGCAGCGTCGGGTCTTCCTCCAGCATCCGCGACAGCGAGAGGCCAAGCTTGTCCAGGTCGGAGCGCCCGTGCGGTTTGACCACCACGGTGAACAGCGGGGTGGGAAATTCTATCGTGGGCAGTTCGATGGGGCGGTCGGGGGTGCAGAGTGTGTCACCGGTGGTCGTCTCGGTGAGCTTGGTCGTCATACCGGTGTCTCCCGGGCCAACCCTCGCCACCGTCTCTTGCTCCTTCCCGCGCACCTGGTAGACGTGGCCGATGCGCTCATCTTTCCGCAGGCGCGGGTTCTGGGCACTCGTGTTGCCGTGAAACTCGCCGCTGTAGACGCGAAAGTAGCTCATCTTGCCGTAGGGGTCTATCAGTGTCTTGAAGACCAGGGCGGTCAGGGGTTCGCCGGACGCCGCCTGGAGGGTGATAGCTTCGTTGCTGACCAGGTCGGTCGCAGGCACGGGCTTGCGGGCCGCCGAGGGGATGCTATCGATAATGCCGTCGAGCAGGTGTCCCATGCCCGAGACCTGAAGCCCCGACCCGCAGAAGACCGGCACGATACTCCCATTGGCAATACCCGCTCGCAGGCCGCGGACCAGTTCCTCGGGGGTCAGAGCATCTTCGCCGCTCTCCAGGTACTTTTCAATCAGGTCATCGTTGGTGGCGGCAATCTTGTCAATCAACTGGGTGCGCCATTCGTGCATCTGGTCCACCAGGTCGGCGGGGACCTCGCTCTCCTGCGATTTGCCGTCCTGCTTGCCAGAGCAGAGCCACGCTACCTGCTGGCGCAGGGAAATGACCCCGCGAAAGTCTCTCGCAACACCGATGGGTATTTGCATCGGCGTGACCGACTCGTCCAGCACTTCGCGGGCCTGCTCGACGCAGCGGAAGAAATTGGCATTGTCGCGGTCGAGCTTGTTGATAAACAGAATCCGCGGGACTTTGTTCTTGACGGCCAGTTCCCAGACCTTTTCGGTCCCGACTTCGACGCCTGCCGAAGCGTCCATGACAATGATGGCTCCGTCTATCACGCGCATGGCCGACGCCATATCGCCCACGAAGTCGGCATAGCCGGGCGTATCAATCAGGGTGATTTTATTGTCACTCCACTCCAGCGGCATCACGCTCAGGTTAATCGACATACCGCGTTTCTGCTCATCGGGGTCGTAGTCGCTGATGGTGTTGCCATCCTCGACGCGCCCCAGGCGCGAAATGGCCCCGCTCCTGAGCAACATGGCTTCGGTGAGGGTCGTTTTGCCACAGCCAACGTGACCAAACAGACCTACATTATGAATTTTTTCAGGTGCATACAACTGCATCATATCTTCCATGTCCTCCTTGACAAGCACTGATCATTGTATCATGTTATCATGAGCACGTTTTCCGTCTGCGAGCGATCTCCGGGTGGAGCCTGCCGCAGCCGAAGCATCGGGGGGATGCCGGAAATACATATGGCTTTCCGATGGCTGGTATCCTATCACGAGACGGTAGAGGTGTCAACAACGGGTTCCGAACCACCCCTTTTCAATCATTCTGAAGTATGGTACAATTCGTCGTTAGAGCGAGGTTATGTTCGTTCTCGAAGGGCTATCGGGGTGCTGCCTCGACCTGGCGTTGAGGGGGTGGCTCGGAGAACCCGGTGTTAGGGTCAACGACCACCCGCTGAAGCGGGTGGCTTGTGAAGCGCAAGCCGATGTTGACCAGTTCGCTCTTCGGAGCAACCGATAGGGAGGTCACGAGACCCTGGGGTGCGTTGCCAGCCCCAGGCCCGCTC
>DAOTUF010000372.1:0-8657 GCA_034437495.1 Chloroflexaceae bacterium
GCCCCCGAAAGGTCCGCGTCGGGGCAAACTCCCCGAGCTTGTGCCCGACCATGTTTTCGGAGATATAGACGGGCACGTGGCGTCGTCCATCATGGACTGCGATGGTGTGCCCCACCATCTGGGGGAAGATGGTCGAGTCCCGCGACCACGTGCGCAGAACCCGCTTCTCCTTGCTGCGGTTCATATCCTCAATGCGGGTGAACAGCTTGATATCTACATAAGGACCCTTTTTGGATGAACGCGACATCTTTCTTGCCTCCCTTGCCTGCTACTTCCGACGCCGCACAATAAACCGGTCGGTGCGCGGGTTTCGGCGCGTCTTCTTGCCCAGTGCGGGCTTGCCCCACTTCGTCTTGGGCGGCATCCCGCGGGGCGCACGCCCTTCGCCACCGCCGTGAGGATGGTCGCGTGGGTTCATCACCGAGCCGCGCACCGTTGGTCGGCGGCCCTTCCAGCGCGAACGTCCCGCCTTGCCGAGGCGCACGTTCTGATGGTCCACGTTGCCCACCTGCCCAATCGTCGCCATGCACTGCACATGCACGCGGCGGCTCTCGCCGGAGGGAAGGCGAATAGTCGCATACGCCCCCTCTTTGGCCATCAGCTGCGCCACATTGCCAGCGCTCCGCACCATCACCCCGCCGCGCCCCTGCTCCAGTTCGATGTTGTGGATTTGCGAGCCGAGCGGAATGGAGGCGAGAGGCAGCGCATTCCCCACCCGTATCTCCGCTTCGGTGCCACTCATCAGCATATCGCCCACCTGAAGTCCCACCGGTGAGAGGATATAGCGCTTTTCGCCATCCACATAGTGGAGCAGCGCAATACGGGCACTCCGGTTCGGGTCATATTCAATCGCCGCTACCTTCGCAGGAATGTGGTGCTTGTTGCGCTTGAAGTCAATGATACGGTAGCGCCGCCGGTGCCCGCCCCCGCGGTGCCGGGTCGTCACTCTTCCCTGACTATTGCGCCCGGCCTTCTTGCGCAGGGGTTCCGTCAGACTCGGTTCCGGCTGGTCTTTGGTAATCTCTTCAAAGGTCGAAACCGACATATTGCGGCGACCCGCCGATGTTGGTTTATATTTCTTGATGCCCATAGCACATCCTGCTACTTTCTACGTATTCAAAAGTACTCGAAAGTACGCTTTGTCCATTTCCGAAATTCCTGCTTCGTCCTGCACGGTGCTCTCAAGCGAACGTCTGACACGCAGTCCACAGGCGTCTTTTACGTCCCGACGTAGCCACGACCGAGGACGACCAGTTCAGGACTGGTAGCCTGGATCGGCGATCTGGTTGCTCTCGCCGGTCTCCGCTTTGCCTTCTCGGCCCCGTTCCCCGTCTTACCCGTTACCCTTCAAGCACATCTATCGCATCGCCTGGTTGCAGGGTCACGACGGCCTTTTTCCAGTCAGCCGTATACCCGAACTTGTCGCGTCCGCGTCGGCGCTTTTTGCCGCGCACGTTCATGGTATTCACCTTCACCACGGACACCGAGAAGATACGTTCGATAGCCTGACGGATCTGGGCTTTCGTCGCCTTCGGGTCCACCTCGAAGCAATACTTGCCTTCTTCCATCAGGTTCGTATTCTTCTCGGTGACAACCGGGCGGATAATGACCTGGTAATCGTTCATGTGCTCCCCCTTCCGCCTTACTGCTCATCTGCATCTGATGCGGTATCCTGTTCCTGCGCCGCTTCAGGCGTCGCCTGCTCAGGGATTTCGTACATTTCGTCGGCCTCATCGGTTTCGTCGGTTTCGTCTGGCTCGGTGGCGGTTGCCCGCGTGCCATTTCCGAGATAGCCCTCCACCACGAGAACCGCATCTTTGAGCATCAGAATATTATCAAAGCGCAGCAAATCAACCACGTTCAAGTAGTGCGCCAGCAGTGTCTTGACATACGGGAGATTGTTGGCGGAATAGTGCACCGTCTCGTCCTTGCTGCCAAGCACTATCAGCGTCTTCCCCGCAAGCTCATGATCTTCGAGCAGGGCAATGACATCTTTCGTCCGTGGCCTTTCCAGTTCCAATGCATCAATAAAGCGGATCTGTTCTGCGGCCTGTTTTGCCGAGAGCGCCGAACGGACCGCCAGCCGGCGCATCTTCCGCGGCATCTTTTTCTCATACGAACGAGGGTGCGGGCCATGGGCAATCCCCCCCCCCCGCCGGTGGGGAGCGCGGTTCGACCCCTGACGGGCCCGCCCGGTCCCCTTCTGGCGGTAGAGCTTGCGGGTGCTCCCCCGCACATCCCCGCGGCCTCGCGTGTTGTGCGTTCCCAGGCGAGCGTTGGCCTGCTGCCGCACCATCGCCTGGTGCATCACCGCCGTGTTCGGCTCAATCCCAAAGATATCATCGCTGACGTGCAGCATGTCCAGAAACACGCCCTGCTGGTTATATAGTTTCACTTCCATGACCTGGACTACCTCCTCCCATCAGGGGGGGCCGAACCGGACCCCGGCCCGGGCACCGACCGCCTGACAGGTGCTTTACGCCGTTGCTTTTGCTTTCACGGCATGCCTGACTTCCAGCAACCCTTTGATGGGACCAGGCACGGCCCCACGAACCAGCAAGAGATGCTGGTCCGGGAGCACCTCAACAACTTCGAGATTTTGCACCGTCACCCGACGGTTCCCCATCCGACCAGCCATCCGCTGCCCCTTCCACACCCGGCTCGGTGCCGTTCCGCCCCCAATCGAGCCGGGGGCCCGCAGTCGGTCACTCTGCCCGTGCGTTCGGGGGCCACCCCGAAAGCCATGACGCTTGACCACCCCCGCAAAGCCGCGCCCCTTTGAGGTACCAGAAACGTCCACTTCCTGACCAGCCTGAAACAGGTCAACCCGCAGCACGTCCCCCACGTTATGGGCTTCGATGCTGCTCGTGGTAAACTCGCAGAGGTGGCGAACCAGCATCCCCGCGCGGGACAGGTGCCCCTGCTGGGGCTTCGTCAGCTTGCGGGCCGGCACCTCCTCAAACCCGATCTGGACGGCTTCGTACCCATCGTGGTCCAGCGTGCGCACCTGCGTGACGATGCAGGGACCGACCCGGATGACCGTTACCGGTACGACCTCGCCAATCGAGCTGAACACCTGCGTCATCCCGATTTTGCGTCCCAACAAACCTTGTATCATCGTACATACCTTCCAGGGAAGTCACGCCCTCTCATCTCCACCATTCCCCCATGCATTAGCATGGTCTCCTGTCACCCTCACCTGCTTCGGTTGCTTAGCTCCAACCTGCACAACCTACAGCTTGATTTCAATATCAACCCCGGCCGGGAGGTTCAGTTTCATGAGGGCATTGATCGTCTGTTGACTCGGATCCATCACATCAATCAGTCGCTTATGCGTCCGAACTTCAAACTGCTCTTGCGAATCTTTGTCAATAAAACTTGAACGAATGACACTAAACTTTTCTATTCTTGTCGGCAATGGCACCGGGCCTGCTACCAGAGCGCCCGTCCGTTCAGCCGCTTCAACAATCTGCCGCGCCGACTGATCCAGAATCTTGTGGTCGTATGCCTTCAGGCGAATACGCACCTTCTGTTTCGCCATAGTGTGCTCCCAATGTACTTCAGGCTACGGTTGCAGACGCATACCCTGCCCTACCTGCCCGTGTCCGCTCATCTCTCCCAACCATGATCTCTGCGTAGTATGACCCGTGACCCATCTTCCTGCACCGTATGTCTCTTCACCGTCGTTTCGGTCATTTCCCGTCCGTCCCCACGTATAGTCCGACCTTCCCCGACCAGCAGGCATAGAGCGCGGTCGAAAGGGGACGACCAGCAGCCGTATCGGTCAGGACCAGTTCTCCCGCCGCCACCTCGCCCGGATGGGATGCCATGGCCTCCTGAACCAGGTTCAGGAGCGTCACCGACGAAAACGTCGTGGCATAGGCATGGACCAGCAACCCGAGCGGGCGCTCACTCAGCAGCGCCACACAGCTTCGCACCAGAGACGGGAGCGACTCGTGGAGCCGCCAGATTTGCCCTTTCGGTCCCCGTCCAAACACCGGCGGGTCCATCACAATCAGGTCGTACCGTGCGCCTCGGCGGTGCTCTCGCTGCACAAACTTCACCACGTCATCTACAATCCAGCGCACGGGGCAGTCCTGAAGCCCCGCGGCTTCCTGGTTGTCCCGCGCCCACCGAATGGCCGGGCGTGACGCATCGATATGACAGACCTGCGCTCCCGCCCTGGCTGCCATCAGCGTCATCAGGCCCGTATAGCCAAACAACACCAGCACCTTCGCCTGCCCCGAGACAGACGCGACCTGCTGTCTCACCCACGACCAGTGGGGGCTGTGTTCTGGGAATACCCCTGTGTGACGAAAGGGGGTCAGACGCGCCCAGAATGCGATGTCATCATAATGCAGGAGCCACTGTTCGGGAAAGGGGCGACGGGTAATCCACTGCCCTGGCCCTTCGTCTCCCCGACCCGCCTCGAAGACGGCGTCGGCGGTGTCCCACACCCTCGCAGGAAGGGACGGAGACCAGAGCGCCTGGGACTCCGGGCGAATCAGCCGGTATGGACCGAACCGTTCAAACTTTCTCCCATCACCCGTATCGAGAAGCTCGTAATCATCCCAGGGAGGCGGCGCACGGAGAACGAACTGAGGTTCGTACGGGTGTGGCGCTGGTTGGTGATTTGAAGACGGCTCCGTCTTCGCTGATTTGCCCATCACGCACCCATCGCCACACCGAGACCAATGGTCCCTTTGTTCCCTTGTTCCCTACCCCTGTCGTCGGGCAATAATTTCCTGCGCCAGGCTGTCGGGGAGCGGCTCATAGTGCGAAAACTCCATCGACGACGTGGCCCGTCCCTGCGTGGCCGAACGCAGATCTGTGGTATACCCGAACATGGCAGCCAGCGGCACAAACGCCCGTACAATCTGGTCGGTCGCCCGCACCTCCATCCCTTCCACCCGTCCCCGACGGGAGTTCAAGTCGCCAAGCACCGTCCCCAGAAAATCTTCTGGTGTCACCACTTCAACTTTCATAATGGGTTCCAGAAGCATCGGTCGGGCTTTCCGCACCCCGTCTTTGAGCGCCATCGAACCAGCAATCTTAAAGGCCATCTCCGACGAGTCCACTTCATGGTATGACCCATCGTACAGGGTCACTTTCAGGTCAACCACGGGATAGCCGGCGATTACCCCGGTCTGCATGGCCTCTCTCACGCCCTGCTCAACGGAGGGGATATATTCCTTGGGAATGACCCCTCCGACAATCGCATTGACAAACTCAAAATTCTTACCCGGGTCCATGGGTTCAATTTTCAGGCGGACATGCCCATACTGGCCTTTCCCACCGGTCTGGCGAACAAAGCGCCCCTCGATATCCACCGGCTGCGATATGGCCTCGCGGTAGGAGACCTGGGGCTTGCCCTGGTTCGCCTCAACCTTGAATTCGCGGCGCATGCGGTCTACGATGACTTCCAGGTGTAGCTCTCCCATGCCCTTGATGATAGTCTGACCGGTTTCGTGGTCGGTGTAGACCCGGAAGGTCGGGTCTTCTTCGCTCATCCGGCTCAACGCCAGACTGAGCTTGTCCTGGTCGGACTTGGTCTTCGGCTCAATGGCCAGTTCGAGCACCGGCTCCGGAAAGCGAATCGTCTCCAGGACAATCGGGTTGTCGCCATCACAGAGGGTATCCCCGGTGAAGCTCTGCTTGGGACCGACCATCGCGGCGATATCCCCGGCGTAGACCTCCTTGATATCTTCGCGGTGGTTGGCGTGCATCTGCAACAGCCGACCCACCCGCTCCCGCTGGTTGCGGGCGGTGTTCATGACGTAGCTTCCGCTCTCCATCTTCCCTGCATAGACGCGGAAGTAGGCCAACTTCCCGACGTAGGGGTCGGACACGACCTTGAACACCAGAGCGGTGAAGGGTTCCGTATCGTCCGGGGGACGCTCAAGGTGCTGCACCTCTTCGCTATCCGCTGCGTCGGTGCCGGGCAATAGGCCCTGTACCGAGGGACGGTCCATCGGCGACGGCAGGTAGTCCACCACCGCGTCCAGAAGCTTCTGAACCCCTTTATTCTTGAGCGCCGAACCACACAGGACGGGCACCAACTTGTTCTCGATAACCGCTTTGCGCAGTCCACGCTTCAACTCCTCGACCGTGAGCGTTTCGCCCTCCAGGTAGAGCAAGGTCAGTTCGTCGTCTGTTTCGGCAATGGCCTCTATCATCTCCTGGCGGGCCGCCTCGACCTGGGACGCCATCTCTGCGGGGACATCCACAATCTCCCGGTTCTGCCCATGCTCGCCGGTGAAGAGGACTGCGTGGTCCTCAATCAGGTCAATGACGCCTTGAAAGGCCTCTTCCGACCCGACTGGAAGCTGAATAGCCACCGGCCTGGCTCCGAGCCGGTCCTTGATCATCTGGATGGTACGGTCGAAGTTTGCCCCGATACGATCCATTTTGTTCACAAAGCAGATGCGCGGGACCAGGTATTTGTTTGCCTGCCGCCATACCGTTTCCGACTGCGGCTCAACCCCGGCCACCGCATCGAACACCACGACCCCGCCATCCAGCACGCGCAGGGATCGTTCAACTTCGACGGTAAAGTCCACGTGCCCGGGGGTATCAATAATATTGACCCGGTGGTCATTCCAGGATGCGGTGGTAGCTGCCGAGGTGATGGTAATCCCTCGTTCTTGCTCCTGGGGCATCCAGTCCATCACCGCCGTGCCCTCATGCACCTCACCGATTTTGTAGGTCCGACCCGTATAAAAGAGAATCCGTTCGGTGGTTGTCGTCTTTCCCGCATCTATGTGGGCAATAATGCCGATGTTCCGAATACGATCGATTGGGACCTGGCGCGTCATGATAGAACCTCACGCGACTGCTTGATGAACCCAAAAACCCATTACGTCATCACGCTCACGAAATCTATTTCGGGCCGTCATACGCCGTACGCAACCCGAACGACCGACGTGACCCGAGTGGCCTGAGCACCCGCTACAGGCGACCGTAGTGAGCAAAAGCCCGGTTGGACTCAGCCATGCGGTGGACATCCTCGCGGCGCTTGATGGTCGAGCCAGTGTTGTTGTAGGCATCCATCAATTCGCCTGCCAGACGTTCGTACATAGGCTTCCCGCTGCGCCCCCGCGCCGACTGCAAAATCCAGCGGATGGCGAGCGAAACCCGACGGTCGTTGCGAACTTCCACCGGCACCTGGTAGGTGGCTCCCCCGACCCGGCGCGGCTTGACCTCTATCGACGGACTGACATTCCGAATGGCCTGCTCAAAGACCTCCATCGGTTCGCGCTTGAGCCGCTTCGATGCAAGGTCCATCGCCGAATAGACGATGCGTTCGGCCAGACTCTTCTTGCCCCGGCGCATCACCTGGTTGATGAACTGCTGAACCAGTACACTGTTGTGCCTGGAATCCGGGAGCGCTTCCCGTTTGACAATTTTCCCTCTGCGCGGCATATCCTCTATCCTCACCTTCGCTCAACTCAGAGATGAGAGAGACCCCTGTTTTCTGGTTTCCTGGGGCTTTGCTTAACGCTTGCGGGCTGTTTGCCCACCCTTCTTCGTCCCATATTTGGAGCGACCCTGCTTGCGGTTCGATACCCCCTGGGTGTCGAGGGTACCCCGAACGATATGGTACCGAACGCCGGGCAGGTCCTTGACCCTCCCTCCCCGAATGAGCACGACCGAGTGTTCTTGCAGGTTGTGCCCTTCTCCAGGGATATAGGCCGTCACTTCCATCTGGTTGGACAGGCGAACACGCGCAATCTTGCGCAGCGCCGAATTGGGCTTCTTCGGTGTCACCGTGCTGACCTTGGTACAGACCCCTCGTTTCTGCGGCGACCCGCCCCCTCGCTTGAGCTTCCCTTTCAGCGAGTTGTAGGTAAACCGCAGGGCCGGGGCCTTGGTCTTCTTCGAAACCGGTTTGCGCGGTTTCCGAACAAGCTGGTTAATAGTTGGCATGGCCTGCGACCTTTCTTTCCCTCTGTCTTAACACTCGCACCCCGGGCCTCGCACCCCGAAGCCTCTTGAGCAAAAAAAAACACCCCGCCCCGTTTCTGGTCGCACCCGATGCGCCTTAGATGAGGGCGTTATACTGGTTGTTTTGCTTCTTCTTGTGCATTCCCGCACAACGAGATGGAATTATAACAGAACGATGAGACCATGTCAAGTGGCATGCAGGACGGACCAGGCAGTGTGGCCCCTCTGGAAAAAGACGGGCGCAGGAAAAAAGCGTGACTCCCCCTGAGCCTGTGGTATAATGCCCCATGCATTGATGGAGGATAAAGGGCATCTTTCGTATGATACGTATTCCCCTGTTTTCCCCGCGTCATCAAGAGAATGACGAACACGCCCTACTGCAAAGCCTTTTGCAGTCCCCCACCCCCGCCGAACACGAGGTACGACGACCGGTCGCACTCCGCTCGACCGAAGAGCGTCGACGTCTGGCTCTGACCTCGTTTCGCCAGCCCACCTGGGTCGACCGGCTGCTCTACCGCCTTGAGCAGGTGCTCCTTCTGATACTCGTCGGTTTCTTTGCCTTCTGGTTTGCCAATGGCTACGGGCGCGACTGGCTCCACCAGCACCGCGCCGCCGCGCACCAGTCGGAGCCTGCGGCCACCCACCAGCACCAGAGCACCGCCACCGTCTCCACTCCCTCGCCAGCCACCACCGAATCGGCGGGACCCGCCCTT
>DAOTUF010000373.1:0-1973 GCA_034437495.1 Chloroflexaceae bacterium
CCCGACCCTGGGCGCGGACCCACCGCGGGGTGCCCGCGACCGTGACAAATGGCAGCTCTAGCTCATAGGGGGTGCCATCTTCCAGGATGCGCTTGTGGGCCGCGATGAGCGCCGTACGCGCTTCGCCAACATAGGGTGATGCAGCAAAATCCAGCGACAGTTCGACGGAAGGCGCAACCTCGTAAAGCCGGTACATTTCATCGGTCCAGCAAAGCTGCCCGGTGCGCGGGTCGAACGTCCATCCGCCAATGTGGGCGGTGCGCTGCATTTCTTGCAGCAGTTCCTTGCGCTCGCGCAGGGTTTGCTCGGCCTGCTTGCGCTCGGTGATATCGCGGAAGATGCCCTGAAGGTACGCCTTCCCATGGATGACGACCAGATCCGAGAGTACCTCGACCGGCATGGTGCTGCCATCTGCACGGAGGACCGTATGCTCGACAGGACAGACGGTCTGCTGCTGCTCGTGTCGTTCCACCCCTTCACGGAAGCTGTCAACGGCTTCCTGATACGATTCTGGCGGGTGGAGATGGGTGAAGTGCAGGCCCACCACCTCCGCATAGGGGCGCTGGAGCATCTGGCATGCCTTGCCATTGGCGTCCACAATCTGACCGTTCTCCAGGTCGGCCAGAAAGATGGCGTCGGGGGCCCCGTCGAAGAGCGAACGAAAGCGTTCCTCACGCTCGCGCAGTTCTCCTTCCATGCGCTTGCGCTCGGTGATGTCGGTGGCGGTGCCACCAATCGCGCAGATGGTGCCCTGCTCATTGAAGATGGGGAACTTGAACGCTACAAAATGGTGCATCCCCTCATCAAGGGGGACTTCGACCTCGAATTGCAGCCCTTCGCCCGTGGCGAGGATGTGCTGGTCGGTGGTGCGCCAGGCGTTGTGAACCTTGCCCGGAAACAGGTCGTCGTCCGTCTTGCCAAGCATCTGCTCGCGGGTATAGCCCAGGTCTCTGGCTCCGTGCTGGCTTATCTGCACGTAGCGCCCCCGGGTATCTTTGACGTAGATTGTCTCAGGTGCGTAGTCTACAATCCCCTGTAGCAATGCCTGGTGCTCCTCCAGTGTTCGCTTCGCCTGTTCGCGCTGCGCCAGTTCGGTCAGCAGTCGGGCGTTGGTATCGTGCAGGTCCCGCGTGCATAGTTCTACCCGCTGCTCAAGTTCCGCGTTCAGCTGTTGCAGTTCCGACCGGGCCGCATACGCCCGCTGCCACCCCTGCCGCACGTGGTGGAGCAGCAGGAGCACCGCGCAGGCGAGGGACCCACTCACGAGCGCCTGGGCTATCCAGCTTGTCGCCAGCGTGAGCGGACTGAACGACCCGGAGGTAGTCCCTGGCGGTGCGGCAACGTGCAGCGCAAACCCGAAGTAGACTAGCCCGACGGTGCCCAGGCCAAGCACCCAGGCAACCAGGGTTGCCCGGCGATTGAGCAGGAGGGCCGCAAGCACCACAAACCCGATCAGGTAGAGACGCCCGTTCCCCGAAAGCTCGTTCACCGTGAGCCAGAGCGTGCCAATCAGGTAGGTCGCGCCGAGGAGCAAGCCGGTCCGGAGCGCACGTCCCATCTTCGACCTGAAGGCCGCCAACCCCACCAGGGCCAGGGTCCCCAGGTCGAAGACCAACCGCCAGTATTCGTGGAGCGCGAAAACGTTATGGAAGCCCTCCACGATGAGCAGGGGGAGCGTCAGAAAAAACACGGTGTGCGTGGTCACGGTGAGCATCAGTACGTTCCAGTGCTGCCCATCGGGTGGAGTCCCGCTGGTCGCGTTTTCGCTGGTGGGGAAAGAGCTATCATCCATACAGGTGTCTCCCACAAGTTTGCTGTTCCATGGTATGATGAAGCCACAGGCTCAATGGTCCGTAGCGCTGAGCCGTGTTCGCTATCGCTGGGCCGTCAATGCCGCCTCATCTGCTGTGGTTTCTGTCCCGCGCAGATGGGCTTTTTCTTGGGTGTCCAGGGGTAGGCTTACGTTCAGTATA
>DAOTUF010000374.1:0-4641 GCA_034437495.1 Chloroflexaceae bacterium
GCCCCCCTCATCGTGCTGGCGGAGGACAACGAAGACAGCATCACCATGATGCTGGCATTTCTCCAGGCCAGAGGGTACCGGATGGTCGTTGCTCGCAACGGCGTTGAGGCGGTTCAATATGTGCGGGAGCATCGCCCGGCGCTCATCCTGATGGATATTCACATGCCGGAGATGGACGGACTGGATGCCATCCGCCTGATTCGCGCCAACTCGGACCTGGCTTCCATCCCGATTATTGCGCTCACGGCGCTGGCGATGCCCGGCGACCGCGAGAAATGCCTGGAAGCTGGCGCAGATGACTATATGAGCAAACCGGTACGTTTGAGAGAACTGAGACGGATGATACGAGCGTTGTTGAAGCAGGGAGATGAAGAAGGGGAGCGCTGATGAACCAATACAGTACCATACTCATTGTTGACGATGACCCGTCCGGGCGCGATACACTGGAAGCCCTGTTGATGTCCCTGGGCCAGCACCTCGCCTTTGCCCACGATGGCCCCTCGGCGCTTCAGGAGGCGGGCCGGCTGCTGCCGGACCTCATCCTGCTCGACGTCATGATGCCGGGGATGGATGGCTTCGAGGTGTGCCGACACCTGCGCGAAGACCCGCGCCTGGCAGAAGTGCCCGTGATTATGGTCACAGCCCTGGACGACCGCGAATCGCGCTTGCAGGGGATTCAGTCCGGAGCCGACGACTTTATTTCCAAACCCTTCAACCGCGCTGAACTGCGCACCCGCGTGCAGACCATTCTGCGCCTGAACCGCTACCGCCACCTGCTGACAGAACGGGCGCGGTTTGAATGGGTCGTTGAACACACCGAAGATGGGTATGTGATAGTCGATGAATACGACACCATGCGCTACGCCAACACCCAGGCCCGCCGCTACCTCAGCCTCCCACCCCATCCTGGGGACATCCCGGGCGAAGCATCCTTCCTTGCCCGGGCCCGCAAACAGTATCTTTGTGAACCACAGCAGGCGTGGGCGACCTGGCTCCGCCACCCCCCCGACCACCCTCACCACACGTGCGCTCTGCGCTATCTGGTGCGCCCCGAAACCGCCACCACGCCGGTCCTGTGGCTGCGGGTGGATGAGATAGACATGCCAGACAATGCCTGGAGCGGCAGGCTGGTGCGGCTGCGCGACGTGACCGAGAAGATGACCCGCAAGCGCCAGATGTGGACGTTTCACGCCTTGATATCGCACAAGCTCAATACTCCGCTAACGAGCCTGATCAACAGCCTGTATATCTTGCACGAGGAGGCCGAAAACCTCCCCCGCGAAGAGATGAAAGAGTTTTCATCCATTGCCTTTCAGAGCGCTCAGCGCCTCCGTAAGTACGTTGAAGATATCCGCGCCTATGTCCGCGCCCCCGACCTGGCCCGCTCCGGCGAGGTATGCAACGCGCAGTGTTTTGAACACATGCTCGCCCAGGTGCAGGAAGAACTGAAGCTCGAAACCGTGCGCCTGTCCGGGCAGGAGCATTTCGGGACCGTCCATCTGATGCTTTCGAAACAGGCCGTGGAGGTGATGCTCCACCAGATTCTTGAAAATGCCCAGAAGTTCCACCCTACCCACTCGCCAGCCATAGAGATGACCATTGCGAGGCGCACGAACGACGTGAGCATCGTGATTTGCGACGATGGGGTGACGCTCTCGCCCGACCAGTTGGCCGAGGTGGGAACCCCCTACTACCAGGCAGAGAAGATGTTCAGCGGCGAAGTCCAGGGGATGGGGTTGGGGTTGGCAATGGTGGCGGCGCTGCTCTGGAGTGTGGGTGGGCACTATCACCTTGCCAACCGTGACCCCGGACCGGGCCTGACCATTGAACTCGTTGTGCCATTGATGAACCATGACCATGACCATGACTATGAAGAGGGACCGTGAGCGGTATGGAACGAGCAAGCACCATTCTCATTGTCGATGATGAACCGTTTGGGCGCGAGACCCTGGGTACGTTGCTCGGGGCGCGGGGCTATCATCTGGCGTTTGCCAGCAATGGCCCCGACGCGCTGGAGCAGGCGTCCCACCTCCTGCCCGACCTGATTTTGCTGGATGTGATGATGCCGGGGATGGATGGCTTCGAGGTGTGCCAGCGGTTGCGCGAAGACCCCCGCCTGGCGGACGTGCCGATTATCCTGGTCACGGCGCTTGACGACCATGCTTCGCGCTTGCAGGGGATTGAGCACGGAGCCGATGACTTCATCTCCAAGCCCTACAACCGCATCGAACTGCGGGCGCGGGTCCGCACCATTCTCCGGCTCAACCGCTACCGCCGGCTGATGGAAGAGCAGGAAAAATTCGGGCGGTTGTTTGAACTTTCACCCGACGGCCTGATGATTGTTGCCGAACATGGCACCATCCTCCAGGCAAACCCGGCCATGCACTGGATGGTCGGCAGCGACGGCCACCAGGGTGGTGCTTCGCTCGCAGGCAAGCCCCTCTGGATGGTGACGCACCCGGACCACGCGGGCCGGTGGGCCACCCACCTGCACAACGCAGCCAGCGACGGGACCCATGTGGTCGGTGTCGAAACCACCATCGTTCGTCTGGACGGTACCTCCTTTCCCGCCGAAGTGACCATCGGCCACATGTCGTGGAATGGGACCCGCGCGGCCCAGGTCAGTGTCCGCGACTGCACGCGGCGCAAGCAGGCCGAAGCCGAAGTTCGCCAGTCCAGGGCCGAACTGGCCCGGGCCTATGACGCCACCCTGGTGGGGTGGGTCCAGGCGCTCGACCTGCGCGACAAAGAGACCGAAGGCCACTCGCTGCGGGTGACGGAGATGGCGGTCCGTCTGGCGCGGGTGCTCGGGATAGGCGGCGAAGCGCTGGAGCACATCCGGCGGGGAGCGCTGCTGCACGATATCGGCAAGCTCGGTATCCCAGACCGCATCCTCCTGAAGCCCGGTCCCCTGACCGAGGAGGAGTGGGAACTGATGCGCAAGCACCCGGTCTATGCCTACGAGTGGCTGCAAGCCATTCCCTACCTCCACCCGGCGCTGGACATCCCCTACTGCCACCACGAGAAGTGGGACGGCAGCGGCTACCCGCGGGGATTGCGCGGGGAGGAAATCCCGCTGGCAGGGCGTATCTTTGCCCTGGCCGATGTGTGGGATGCCCTGCGGTCCGACCGGCCCTATCGTCCGGCCTGGTCAGAAGAAGCCGTACGCGAGCATATTCGTTCGCTGGCAGGGAGCCATTTTGACCCGCACATCGTGGACGTCTTTCTGGCCGGTCAGGACGAAGCGCACAAGCAGGAACAGAAACAGGAGCAGGAGCAGGAGTATGAACGAGAACGCCACGGTGATACCACCTATCGAGGAAGTCCAGGACCAGTTGCGCACATGTCGGCATCGGCTGCACTCTGGAGAACAGCGTTTCCACAGTCTCGTCACCCGGCTGGCTGATGGCGTCATCATCGTTGATACGGAAGGGGTCGTGCGGTTTGCCAACCCATCGGCGGAGGCGCTCTTTGGTTCCTCTGCCAGCGTGCAGCCCGGGCATACGTTCGGGGTCCCGATGGTAGCAGGCGAAACCACCGAAGTTGACATTGTTCGAACAGACACGACCAACCTGTCTCTCCCCGACCAGCCTTCTCCCTCCCCTTCCCACGGCGTTGGGGAAATGCGTGTGGTGGAGATTGAGTGGGAAGGGCAACAGGCATACCTCACCTCCATACGTGACGTGACCGAGCACAAACAGGCGCAGGAGGCGTTGGAAGAGGCCAACCATGCGCTGGAAGCGACCAACGCCCGGCTGGTGCAGGCATCGCGCTTCAAAGACGACTTCATCGCCAGTATGAGCCACGAACTGCGCACCCCGCTGAATGTCATCCTGGGGTTGGCCGGGGTGCTTCAGGAGGGTACCCACGGCTCCCTGACCGAGCACCAGTACCGGCTGCTCCAGAACATTGAAAACAATGGGCAAACCCTGCTTGCCATCATCAATGACCTTCTTGAGTTTGCCAAAATCGAGGCAGGCAAGACCACCCTGGACCTGGACCTCGTCCCGGTCCAGATGGTGTGCCAAACCAGTGTGTGGCAGGTCCGCAAGGATATCCAGGCCAGAGACCTGACCCTCGTAGAAACGATGGACCCGGAGTCGCCCTCTGTCTCTGCCGACCCGCAGCGCTTGAAGCAAATCATCGTCCATCTGCTGCGCAACGCCATCAAGTTTACCCCCCCGGGTGGGCAGATTGGCCTGGAAGTTGCCACCGACCGGGAACATCAAGCGGTCCGCGTGGTGGTCTGGGACACGGGGATTGGGATTGCCCCCGAGATGCAGGAGCACCTTTTTCAGCCCTTTGTTCAGCTTGACAGCGGCCACCGCCGCCGCTATGGGGGCACAGGGTTGGGGTTGGCGCTGGTTGCCCGCCTGGTCGAACTGCACGGCGGGACCATCAGGGTCGAAAGTGTGGTCGGGCAGGGAAGCCGCTTTACGCTCTCGCTCCCCTCCAACTCCTGCCCCTTCTCCCCTCCGACCGCTGACCCCTGACCCATCACTCCGTCCGGCGCGACCGATATTGAACAGCTTCTGCCAGGTGTGCCGCCCCGATACGCTCCTCTCGTGCAAGGTCGGCAATGGTGCGGGCCAGTTTGAGCACGCGGTGGTAGCCGCGAGCCGAAAGCGAAAGCTGGCGCAC
>DAOTUF010000375.1:0-8685 GCA_034437495.1 Chloroflexaceae bacterium
TTTCCCGCCGTAAGGCGAAAAACCAGCCCAGGACGACGTTGTGGAATGGTTGGAGTAAAAGAAAAGAGGAGCGCGGTTTCCTCCACTGCCACTGAAGTGGCGTGGCTTCCACCGCGCAAGATTCGGTGAATGTGGCCTTGCCCACATTTGAAGACGTGTCGGAGAACGGAAGAAAGGGAATATCATGCCACCACGAAAGACCGCAACCAGACCATCCGAAGAAGTGACGAGACCCGATGGAAATCCCGAAGTGTCGCCCGCGAAGGCAGAGGAGCGGGAACCAGCATCAGCCTCCGGAAGCGCGGCAGCCGCGCCTCAGAGCGGCCCGCCACAGACGTCCATCTCGCTGGAGCCGCTCCCCGAGGAATATTCTCCGATAAGCAATGATGACCTCTACTTCTTTAACGAGGGGACGAACTACCGGCTCTATCAGCGCTTTGGCTCCCGCCTCATGACGATCAATGGGGTGGAGGGGACCTACTTCGCCGTCTGGGCCCCCGACGCCCACCAGGTGCATGTCACTGGCGATTTTAATGGATGGAATCGGGAGAAAAACCGCCTCTATCCGCGGGGAGGGTCGGGGGTGTGGGAAGGGTTCATCCCCGGCGTGCGCAAGGGCCACCTCTATAAGTACCACATTACCTCTCGTTTCAACGACTACCGCGTCGAGAAGAGCGACCCCTTCGGCTCCTACCACGAGGTTTCGCCCAAAACGGCCTCGGTGGTCTGGGACCTGGACTATGCCTGGGGGGACCAGCAGTGGATGGCGGAACGCAAAAAACGCAACGACCTGGACGCGCCCATGACCATCTACGAAGTCCACCTTGGCTCCTGGCGGCGGGTGCCCGAAGAAGACCACCGCTTCCTGACCTACCGGGAGATAGCCCCGATGCTGGCCGAATACGTCACGAAGATGGGCTTTACCCATGTGGAGTTTATGCCCATTATGGAGCACCCCTTCTACGGCTCGTGGGGCTACCAGGTGACGGGCTTCTTCGCGCCGACCAGTCGCTACGGCACCCCCCAGGACTTCATGTACCTGGTTGATGTGCTCCATCAACACAACATCGGGGTCATTCTCGACTGGGTGCCCTCGCACTTCCCCACCGACAGCCACGGTCTGGGCGTGTTCGACGGGTCGCACCTCTATGAGCATGCCTACCCGCAAAAGGGATGGCACCCGGACTGGCAGAGCTATATCTTCAACTATGGCCGCCACGAGGTGCGCAGCTTCCTGATGAGCAGCGCGTTCCACTGGCTGGACACCTACCACATCGACGGGCTGCGGGTGGATGCGGTGGCATCCATGCTCTACCTGGACTATTCGCGGAGAGAGGGCGAATGGATGCCCAACCAGTATGGCGGGAAGGAAAACATCGAGGCCATCGGCTTCTTGCGCCGCTTCAATGAGGAAATCTACAAGAACTACCCGGATGTCCAGACCATTGCCGAAGAGTCCACCGACTGGTCCATGGTCTCTCGCCCCACCTACGTCGGCGGCCTGGGGTTCGGGATGAAGTGGGATATGGGCTGGATGCACGATACCCTGATGTATATGGTGCGCGACCCTATCTACCGCAAATACCACCACAATGAAATGACCTTCCGCATGCTCTATGCCTTCACCGAAAACTTCACCCTGCCGCTCTCCCACGACGAGGTAGTGCATGGCAAAGGAGCGCTCCTGAGCAAGATGCCCGGCGACCTGTGGCAAAAGTTTGCCAACCTGCGGCTGCTGTTCGGCTATATGTACGCCCAACCGGGCAAGAAACTGCTCTTTATGGGCGGGGAGATTGGTCAATGGAAAGAGTGGCACCATGATGAAAGTCTGGACTGGCACCTGTTGCAGTTTGCCCCCCACGCCGGGCTTCAGCGGTGGGTGGCCGACCTGAACCGTCTCTATCAGCAAGAGCGGGCACTCCACGAACTGGACAGCGAACCGGAGGGCTTCCAGTGGGCCGACTGCAACGATTGGGAGGGCAGCGTGCTCAGTATGCTCCGTCTCGGAAAAACCACCGATACCATCGTGCTGGCCGTGTGCAACTTCACGCCGGTGCCGCGCCACGGCTACAAGGTGGGGGTTCCGGCCGGTGGGTTCTGGAAAGAGGCGCTCAACAGCGATGCGCGGGAATATGAAGGGAGCGGGCAGGGGAACCTCGGCGGGGTCGAAGCCGAAAAGGTTGCTCACCACGGCCACCCCTACTCCATCAGCGTCAACATTCCCCCACTTGGTATCGTGTTCTTTACCGGGCAGAAGGAGCCGCCGGCCCCTTCCCTCGCGGATACGAGTGGGAGGGCGAGCCTGGGAGAGGCGAGCAGGCCCGGAAGTATGCCCGTCGTGAAGGGGGAAGGGCCGGAAGCCCCGAGCGATGCGAAAGATGCATACGAAGGATATATACGGTAACTGGACGGTCTGATGGTCAAACCAGAGGGTGATGAACGACGAACAACCAGCCCCCTACACGGGCCGGTATGCCATCCACAAATACTGGTCGAAGAAGCCGCACAATCTGGTTGCCCACGACATTCAGCGTTTCACGGGGGTGGGCGATGTCGTTCTGGATGCCTTCTGCGGGTCGGGCGTGACGATTACGGAGAGCGTCCGGCTCCGCCGACGGGCCATCGGTATTGACCTCAACCCGGTGGCGGTACTGATGACGGAAATGGGGTTGCAGCATACGGACCTGCGGGCCTTGCACGCTGCCCTGGAGACCCTTCGCAGCACGGTGGCCGACCCCATCGCGCAGCCCTACCGGACGGTATGTCCGCGCTGCGGGGATACGCAGGCCACCGCCACCCACACCATCTGGAGCGCTCGGGAGCCAGCCGAACTCTGGGTCGCCTGCGCTGCCTGCCAGACCAGGAAGAGCATCAAGACGCCTTCGGCAGCGGACCGGGCCGCTGCCCTTGCGCCCCCCCTGCCCGGCACCGCCTGGTATCCCACCTGTGAGCTTATCCCGAACAGCCGCGTCGGAGTCAGGCCGGGCGACCGCGTGTGCGACCTCTTCACCCCCCGCGCCCTGGTGGGTCTCTCGCTCTTGCTCCAGGCTATCCGCCAGATTGAAGACCCGGCCATCCGGAGGGTGATGGAATGTTGTTTCAGCGCAACGCTGCCCCAGGCCAGCAAGATGGTCTTTGTCATTCGCCGGCGGGGACGGATGCGCCGGTCCCACCAGCCAGCGCCAGCACCAGGACGGGAACCAGCACCGGGGCAGGCCGAGGTGGGAAGCTGGATAATGGGCTACTGGGTACCTGCGGAGCATTTTGAGGTGCATGTCTGGCGCTGCTTCGAGCAGCGTTTCCGCCGCATGGTTCGCGGCAAGGAGGAGATCAACCGGGTCATCCCGCCCGGTGCTCGTCCGTGCGCCTCCTTTGAGTCCCTACGGCAGATGGAGGAAGGCTACCTGGTGCGCACCGGCAGCGCAACCAGCCTCCCCCTCCCGGACCAGGTGGTGGACTACGTCTTTACCGACCCGCCCCACGGAAACCGCGTGCCCTACCTGGAACTCAGCCTGATGTGGAATGCCTGGCTCGGCTTCGAGACCTGTTGGGAGCAGGAGCTAGTCATTTCGGATGCCCCGGGCCGGGGCAAGCAGCGGGAAGACTACCGTCAGCGGTTGGCGGCGGCCTTCCAGGAATACTGGCGCGTGCTGAAGCCCGAGAAATACCTTTCGGTCGTCTTTCACAGTCTCGATGATGCAACCTGGCTCCTGATGCTCAACACGCTGCGGGAAGTGGGCTTTGCGCTCGTGGCGCTCAGGCCGCTGGATTATTCCGCTCGTTCGGTAGCTCAGGACACGCGCCGGCACGCCCTGAAGACCGACATGGTGCTCACCTGTCAGAAGCAGACCGCGACGCGCCGGCCCGTCCCCCCCGCGGAGTTTCACTGCTCACGGGACGACCTGGAAGCGCTGGTGCGGGAATGCCTGACGCGGCGTAGTGGCACTGCCGCTACCTGCGATATCGTCAATGAGGTGCTGATACACGGCGTCTCGGCAGGGAGACTGTTCAAGGTCTCTCACATTATCAAAACGCTCGAACGCCTGGGTACCTACCAGCAGGGATGCTGGTCTCATCCCGACCATCTGTGACCGACTGTGACCGAACGACGTTCGGGACGAACGCAAGGGACCGAATACCAATCCTGGAGGGAATATTATGGAACGCTTTATCTGTATCCATGGACATTTCTATCAACCACCGCGTGAAAATCCCTGGCTGGAACGCATCGAACTCCAGGATTCGGCCTTCCCCTACCACGACTGGAACGAGCGGATTACCCACGAATGCTACGCGGCCAACGGAGCGTCGCGCATGATGGACAGTGCGGGCCGCATTACGCAGATTGTGAACAACTACGCCAGAATGAGCTTCAATGTCGGCCCCACGCTCCTTTCCTGGATGGAAGCCCACGCCCCCTCTGCGTACCAGGCTATCCTGGCCGCCGACCGCGAGAGCCAGCAGATGTTTTCGGGCCATGGCTCGGCCCTGGCGCAGGTCTACAACCATATGATTATGCCGCTGGCCAACCGCCGCGATAAGGATACCCAGGTGCAGTGGGGCATTGCCGATTTTCAGCACCGCTTTGGTCGCCCCCCGGAGGGGATGTGGCTGGCAGAAACGGCGGTTGACCTGGAAACGCTGGATATCATGGCCGAGCTTGGCATCAAGTTCACGCTCCTGTCTCCCTACCAGGCAAAGCGCGTGCGTCCCATGGGGCAGAAAGAAGAGCAAGAATGGGTTGACGCCACCGGGGGGCAGATTGACCCGACCAGAGCCTATCTGCAACGGCTCCCCTCCGGGCGAACTATGGCCCTCTTTTTCTACGACGGCCCCATCTCGCAGGGGGTCGCGTTTGAGGGGTTGCTCCGGCAGGGAGAAAACCTCGCCCACCGGCTGGTGGGAGCCTTTTCCGAAGAGCGTTCCTGGCCGCAGCTCGTGCATATCGCCACCGATGGCGAAACCTATGGGCACCACCACCGCTATGGGGATATGGCGCTGGCCTATGCGCTGCACTACCTGACCTCGCACAACCTGGCCCGTCTCACAATCTATGGGGAATATCTAGAGTTGCACCCCCCCCGCTACGAAGTCGAGATTATCGAAAATACGTCCTGGAGTTGTCCCCACGGCGTGGAGCGCTGGCGGAGCAACTGCGGGTGCCATACGGGGGGCCGCCCGGAGTGGGACCAGCAGTGGCGGGCCCCCTTGCGGACCGCGCTGGACTGGCTCCGGAATACCCTGATACCGCTGTACGAAAAGGAAGCACGCCGCTTGCTGAAATCCCCCTGGGCAGCGCGAGATGCGTACATTCACGTCATTCTCAACCGCTCTCACGACCAGGTGGAACAGTTCTTTCAGCAGCATGCCGCCCGCAGCCTCACCGAGTCGGAAAAAAGTACCGCGTTGAAACTCCTGGAACTCCAGCGCCACGCGATGCTGATGTACACCAGTTGCGGGTGGTTTTTCGATGAGCTTTCGGGCATCGAAACGGTGCAGGTCATCCACTATGCCGGGCGGGTTATCCAGCTTGCGAAGGAGACGCTTTCGCCGCCTTCCCCGCGTGATACCATCGAAGCGGGTTTCGTCAAGCGACTGGCCTTTGCCCACAGCAACATCCCTGAGTACCAGGACGGTGCCCATATCTATGAGCGGTTTGTCAAACCGGCCATCGTGGATCTTCCCAAGGTGCTTGCCCACTATGCCGTCAGTTCGTTCTTTGAGTCCTACCCGCAGCAAGCCGACGAAGAGAACCCGCCGGGTATGGAAATCTACTGCTACACCGTCGCATGTCGGGACTGCCGCATCGTCGAGGCCGGGAAGATGAAACTTGCGATTGGGCAGGCAAAGGTCACGTCGAACATCACCCACGATTCGGTGGAGTTGAGCTACGGAGTGCTGCACTTTGGCGACCACAATCTGACGGGCGGCGTGCGCAACTACGACGCCACAGACTACGAGGAGATGGTCCAGGAGGTGACGGAAGCCTTCTGGCGGGCCGACCTTCCCGAGGTCATTCGCCTGCTGGACAAGCATTTCCTGGAACTGACCTACTCCCTCCGAACCCTGTTCCGCGACGAGCAGCGCAAGATTTTGCGCCGTATCCTGGGGGACTCGCTGGAGAGCGCAGAGGCCGCCTATCGTCAGGTCTATGAGAACCATGCCCCGCTGATGCGCTTTCTGGCCGATTTGCGCATCCCCCTGCCGCGGAGCTTTCGCACGGCGGCCGGATTTTGTGTTGAACCTGGACCTGCGGCGGGCATTCGAGCACGAAGACCTTGACGTAGAGCGGATACACGCCATTCTGGAGGAGATTCAGCGCGGCCATATCGAACTGGATACCACCGAACTTTCCCATACCCTGAAGGAAACGTTTGGTTGGATGGAGCAGCGGATGGGGCATAACCCGACGAATGTACCGCTGCTCAAACGGGTAGGAGCGGTGGTTGACCTGGCCCGTTCGCTCCCCTTCGAGGTGGATTTCTGGGATATCCAGAACGTGTACTACGAGATGCAGCAGTCGGTCTACCCCGCGTTTCGGGAGCGGGCCGCGGCGGGGGACGCGGAGGCCCAGGCATGGGTGCGGCCCTTTCTCGTGCTAGGCGAGAAGCTAGGGTTCCAGGGGCCTGCCTGACTCCCTCCTCAGCGGGATAGCAGGAAGGCGGCAGAACCCCCGTAGAGCACCAGGATAAGGAAGCTCTCAAACCCGATATTGGCAATGCCCCGTTCCTCCCGGCGTATCAACCCCATGAGCAAAATACCTGTGAGCAGCATCGTCGTGGCAATGAAGAAGACCTGGTAGCCACTCACGGCGTGGTAGATAGACCCCTCGCGGTAGGCAATGTCGGCAACGGCGGCAAACAGCGTATCAAACCCGTTCCCCCCGATAATCCCACTGAGCGCAAGCGTCTGGGCCCCCTGCCGCACCGCAGCAATGGCGGTGACAAGCTCTGGGAGCGAGGTGGTGATGGCTGTGAGAAACCCGCCCACGGCAGTTTCCGACAACCCGGTCTGGCGCGAGATGCTCTCGCCGGTGCGGGCGACGACCCACCCCGCGCTTCCCAGAATGAGCACCAGCACTGCAAAGCGCCCCCACAGCGCGAGCAGGGATTCATCCCCGCCCGTTTCAGCGGGCACATCTTCGCGGGTCTCCGCGGTTCGATGGGGGTACCACATCGGTCGCTCCCGAACCTGAGTAACCATGCGCATCCCGTAGATATAGAAGATGAACAGGATGGGGGTGGCCGGGTGGATACCCCAGATGCTTAGCTCCGGCCCGCTGATGGCCAGAATGACAATCGTCAGCAGCACGAGCAGCACCGTTCCCTGAAGCATGGTCGCAATGGAGGCTGCCGCGTGTTCCAGGTTTGCCCGGGGGTAGAGCAGGTCGGCAATGGCGAGGAACGCCGTCTGAGCGGCAATGCCGCCTATGGCGTTCCCCATTGCCAGCTCCGGGAGGTTGTTCATCGCCGCAGTGACCGATGTGACGATGCCAGACAGCGAGGTGCTGGCTCCCAGAAAGATAGCCCCGGTGATGGCCTCTCCCATGCCCGTGCGGTCGGCCAGGCGGTCCGCGATGGACGAGAGATACCACCCCGTGACGCCGATAACTGCCGCAGAAGCGAGGAAGAGGCCGATGGTCAGTGAGAGCGGGAATGTGCTGATGTCTGGCATAACGTGGGTGATCCATCCTTCCTTTCTTTCACCGAATCTCTCTTTCATCTTCACTCCCCTCGTTATCCCTGCAATATGCGTGCCAGGATACTCCCCTCCTCCGCTCCTTGCTCCCCAGTTGATGCAGGGTTCTGCTGGCACGGCTCTTGCTGTGGACCAGGAAGATACAGTCTCCCTGGCGATGGTGGGGTCGACTCTGCATGACGAGTGGCCCCCCTCCGCTGCTATCAGGAAGGATTGTAGATTGCAGAGCATTGAAAGGAATGGGATCGAAAGGAGGACATCCTTGGAACAATCATCGGGACAACCACAATCAGGACCTCGGGTAAACCGCCCCGGCTTTGCCCGTGCGCTGGCAGGCTTTGGAGTGGCGTTTTTTTTGCTGCTGCTGGTCGGTCTGATACCGACTGGCAAGAGCCAGGCCGCGCCCCTCGCGCAGGCTCCCGATTGTCCGACGGCTCCGTCTGATTTGCAGGATATTGTGGAGCGGGACGATTTTTGTGTCTACTATGACAGCGATGATCTCACCGAAGCCCAGGCCTTTGCTTGTTCCAAAAGTCTCTACGCTTCTTAAGAGCGCTCCTCCTCGGAAACCCTCCATGATTTCCAGGAGCTCTCCCTCCGAGAGGCGCCTGATCGCGATCAATCCGCGAGCGAGGACCTCTCCATGACTCCTGTGCGTTCCGAAACTGTAGTCTTTCAGGTCAAGGACGTACGCTTGTCCAACGGCGGATGCTTCTTGTCCAATCGAAAGGTGCGCAGGACCGGTATAGGAGTACTCAACGCCATTGTACTCCTTTACCGTACGAATCCCTTTTACCATATGCTCGAACTCGCGAATCACCTGCTTATCCCGGTACATGTCGACCAGGTCAGCCTCGGAAAACTCGTCCCTTACGTCCTTTAGTCGCTTTTGATATGTGCAAAGAGGAATCTTGGGTACTCGCAATACGTCGTTCTTCCCCAAAACCTGAGGATTGATCATTTGGCTAACAGGCATACTCTTCTCCT
>DAOTUF010000376.1:0-3595 GCA_034437495.1 Chloroflexaceae bacterium
TTTCCCGCCGTAAGGCGAAAAACCAGCCCAGGACGACGTTGTGGAATGGTTGGAGTAAAAGAAAAGAGGAGCGCGGTTTCCTCCACGGCCACTGAAGTGGCGTGGCTTCCACCGCGCAAGATTCGGTGACGTATGGGATTGATTAAGAAAGCCGGAAGCACCAAACGTACTGGTCTTCTGCGGCGCGAAGAAGAAACCAGCACGGTGAACCTGCCTCAAGAACCAGAACAGGAGCAGGAGCAGGAAGAGCAACAGGAAAACAGAAACGCTGGAGTTCCCCGCAAGGGCGACGAGACCAGCACCGTCGGGCTGCCGCAGCGAGGCGACGAGACCAGCACCGTCGGGTTGCCGCAGCAAGGCGACGAGACCAGCACCGTCGGACTGCCGCAGGCAGCCCCCAGAACAGGGACGGGGTTATCGAGCACAGCCTACGGCATGAGCGGCGAAACGAGCGAGATGCAGGCCCTCCCCGAGGGGAGTGTGCTGCAAAACCGCTACGTTATTGAAGGTATCCTGGGGGTAGGGGGGATGAGCGTGGTCTACCGCGGGCGTGACCTGCGCTTCAAGGATGTGGTCCGCTCGTGTGCCATCAAAGAGATGTACCAGCGTGCTCCCGATTCGCAGACGCGGATGCTCAAACTGCGGCACTTCGAGCGGGAAGCAGGGTTGCTGGCAACCCTCAGTCACCCGGCTATCCCCAAGGTTTACGATTTCTTTGAAGAGCATGGCCGCGTCTACCTGGTGCAGGAGATGATACCAGGCAAAGACCTGGAAACCATCCAGGAAGAGGAAGGGCGGCCCATTGAAGAGAGCCGCGTCGCAAACTGGGCCATCCAGATTTGCGATGTGCTGAACTATCTGCACGGACACAGACCCGAACCCATCGTGTTCCGCGACATGAAGCCCTCGAATATCCTGCTCATGCCGGGGGAGCGGGTGGTCCTGATTGACTTCGGGATTGCGCGTATCCTCGACCCCAACCAGCGGAAGGGCACGATGATCGGGACGGAGGGCTACGCGCCCCCCGAACAGTATCGCGGGGTGGCTGAACCCAGGGGAGACCTGTACGCGCTCGGGGCATCGCTGCACCACCTGCTGACGGGGAGCGACCCGCGGGTCGAAACCCCCTTTACCTTTCATAATCGCCCCATCCGCAAATATAATGCATCGGTTTCCCCTGAGATGGAGACCATCATCAACCGCTCCCTCGAATACGACATGGCGGCCCGCTGGTCGAGCGCCCAGGAACTCAAAGAAGCGCTGCTTGACGTCCCCGGCATGCGCGGATTTATCCAGACAAACCCGATGGCCGGGACGGGGATCCCGGCGTCGGGGGTTGGGGTCCTGGCCGGAGACTCCCAGACCGAGTTGGTATGGAGCTTCTCGTGTGAAGAGGAAGTGCGCTCTTCCCCCTGCGTCAGTGGAGGCTCCGTCTACATCGGGTGCTATGATAACAACCTGTACGCGCTTGATGCGACTAGCGGCAAGTTCCGCTGGAAATATGCGACCGAGGGGGGTATCAGTTCCTCCCCGTCGGTCTGGCAGGACCTCGTCATCACCGGCTCGGAGGACGGAGCCGTCTATGGCATCGATACCCGAAACGGAAGCCGACGCTGGATTTTCCGCACCGAGAAGGCGGTCCGTTCCTCGCCCATTGTTCAGGAACGGGTGGTCTTCATTGGCTCCGACGACCTGAACTTCTACGCCCTGGACGGTCTGCGGGGGGTGCTAATATGGAAATATCGCTCCTGGATGCCCTTTCGGTCGTCCGCGGGGGTCGGCAAGGAGGTCGTCTTTGTCGGGTGCGATGACGCGCACGTCTACTGCCTGGAAATTCGCAATGCGACGATGAAATGGAAGCAGCGCACCCAGAAACCCGTGGTATCTACTCCCTGCTATGCTGAGGGGTTGGTATTTGTTGGTTCGACCGATGGGCACCTCTATGCCCTGGAGGGCCGGGGTGGGATACCGGTCTGGAAGTTCCGCACCTCCCATAAGATCTATTCTTCGCCCATCGTGGTGGGCAAAACCGTGCTGGTGGGCAGCGCCGACGGGTGTATGTACGCCATCGACCGGAAGACGGGCCGTCAGAACTGGAAGTATGAGACCGGGGGGCAGATTACCTCATCGCCACGCCACGCCGGAGGGCGTGTCTACTTCGGGAGCGTTGATGGGTTTGTCTACTGCCTTGAGGTCAGTTCGGGAAGACTGCTCTGGAAATATCAGACGGAGGGGCCGGTAGTCTCTTCGGCCTCGATAGCCCAGGGTATCGTGTACATTGGCTCAATGGATAATCATGTCTATGCGTTGAAGGCATAGAGGGTCTTACAGGGTCATGACTGAACCACCATCACGGTCCGAATTACCGTCCGACCGCTCCAACCAGGAAGCGGTTTTCTCCGGGCAATCGCTTGAGCAAGAGCAGGAGACGCTGCCCGGGTTGTTTGCTACGCCGGTTCCAGCGGGAACCAAACCAGAAGCCGAACCAGAGACGGGGAGTGAAGGTCCGGGACTTCCAGAGGGAGCAGAAGGGGCAGAAGAGCCGGAAGAACCGGAAGCAGGGATAGCCGCAAAACGGGAAGCCGAGACCGACCCCCTCTCGCCCGAAGCCGCGTCCGAGACGTACGAAGGGGATACGCAAAAACTGGGAGCACCCGGGGACCCCGAACCCGCACCGGTCTCTTTCAAACAGGGGTTGGCCGCAGCAGCCCTGCGCGATGTCGGTCAGGTCCGCGAAACCAATCAAGACAACGTCTTTGCGCTGCTGACCACTCTGCCCCGAGGCGGCGTTGAGATGACCGCCGGGCTGTTCGTGGTCGCAGATGGCATGGGCGGGCACGAGAGCGGCGATATTGCCAGTCAGCTTGCGGTCCGAGCGGTCGTTCGGTATATCCTCGCCCACTGGCTGGTACCCACCCTGGACGACGAAATGATGGACGACGCCCAATCGCTCATGGTTTCGGCAGTGCAAGAGGCCAACCGGGCCATCTGGGAATACGCGGAGCGCGAGCATCAGGACATGGGGTCTACGTGTACGGCGGTGCTCCTGGTGGGAGAATCCATCTACATCGCCCACGTGGGCGATACCCGCGTCTACCTGTTTGGCGAGGGGAACGCCCAGGCCATCACCACCGACCACTCGGCGGTCGGTCGGCTGATTGAGCTTGGCCACCTCGAACCGTCCGCCTCGCGTGACCACCCGCTCCGCAACCAGCTCTACCGCGCCATCGGGCAGCAACCCGAGGTCGAGGTGGATTTCATCTACCAACATCTTGGCGAGAGCACGCATATCCTGCTGTGCAGCGACGGCCTGTGGGGGTTGGTGACGGAAGAGGAGATGGCCGAGGTGCTGGACCATAGCCCCTGGCCCCAGGGTCTCTGTCAGGAATTGATAGCCCTCGCCAATATGCGCGGCGGCGACGACAACATCTCGGCGGTGGTAGTGACCCTGCCAGTCGCGGAAGGTCTCTTTGAAGGTTTCTTGTAGGGTCCACTGAGGTACTGAATTCCGTTCCGCGGGAGCTATAGCTAGATAGGCAAAAGATACCCAGAAGTGAGCAGGAGTGCTCGTTAGGCACACGAGAGAAAGGAGCGA
>DAOTUF010000377.1:0-21171 GCA_034437495.1 Chloroflexaceae bacterium
CTGAACGGAGCCTCGAAAGGCCAGGTCTGGTCATACCTCGGCCTGCCCGACGGAGCGTGCAAGCCGCCTGACTTCAGTCAGTGCGGTGTATGACTCGTCGGGGGAGCATGTTCGAATGTTCGGGTGGGCGAAAGGTCGGGCAGGCGGGGCTGACCTTGCAGCGCTGCCGTAGCCGTGCCGGACACGACTACCGTCGCAACGGTGCGGTTATTCTCCTCTGAAAGCTCGGCCACCGCTCCCTGGAGCGTATCCCCCTCATCATCGAACTTCCAGCTATCGACATATACATAGAGGTTCGTCTGACCTGCCTCCGTCAGGGTATGCGCCCAGGTTGAATAGTCGGGGTCATAGAGCAACCCCTCCGCGTCTCCCGCATCGCGGTTCGTCAGGCGCACCTGCTCCCCCGCCTCCAGACCATCCGCAACCCCCCACGCAAGCCCGGAGCACTGGTAGTGTTCTGGGTCAAGCTGTTCCTCCGTACACAGGCTCTTCCAGTCATCCCCCCCGACCGGCGGCCTGGAGGGGTTGATGTAGAGGTCAACCCAGAAGGGGGCGGCGCGTCCTGCTCCCTCGTTGGCAATGTCCACCGTCAGGGTCACGGGTTCCCCGGCGACCAGCGGCGTGTGCGCCGGGGCAATCTGGAAAGCGCTGACCACCAGGTCGGGAGAGGAGGTTTCGATGAGTAGCGGCAGATAGACCGGTATCCGCGGCGGCTCCACTACCACGACCTCCACATCCCCTTCGTCCGACACCGCGTCACTATCGGTCGTGGTGTAGTGGAATGTCTCGGTGCCGACAAAGCCCTCCGACGGGGTGTAGGTCAGCGTATCCCCCTCCCGCGTGATGGTCCCCCCCTGGTCGCCGGGCGAGGTGAACCCTTCAAACGCTACCAGAGCCTCATCGCCGGGGTCGGGGTCTGTGTTGCCGCTGACAAGCTGGTTGACAGCGATATCAAGCGGCGTGTCCATCGTGGTCGTGAAGACTTTCGTCTCTGCCGTTGGCGGGTTGTTCTCAATGATCTCCACCTGGAACGTCACCGGCTCGCCTTCGGGGAGCGGGAAGGTATCCTGCCCTCCCTGCGCCGTTCCGCCGCTGTCCTGGAGCACCACCGCAACCTGGGCTATCCCGACCGCCTCGGGCACGATGGCAAACGAGAGATGCCCGGTGTCGGGGTCGATGGCGGGCGGCTCGGCAAACAACCCCGGCTCGTCAGCCGTCAGCGTAAAGGTAAGCACCTGCGCGGATTCGTTGGCAACACCCCGCGATATCCCCGTGGCCCACCCCTCAAACACCACCGGGCGGGCGGTCTGCCACGACGAGCGGACTACATCAGCCCCCTTCACAAACGAGGGGGCATCGTTGACCGGGGTGACGGTGATGAGGGCGGTCAGGGTGGGCGTGAAGATGCCATCACTCACCTGGTAGGTAAAGGTATCCTCCCCGAAGAAATCCGCCGCCGGAACATACGTATAGCTCCCATCCTCGTTGGGCGTCAACGTCCCCCCCTCGCTGCTGGCCAGGTCGATGCCTCGCCACACCAGTTGGTCGTCCGGGTCGGGGTCGGTGGCGGTGAGCAGCAAATCCCTGGTGGGAGAGATGACTAGCGAGGTGTCTTCGGTGACGGTGAAGGCTGCCGAGCCGACCGGCGGGTCGCTGGTCGGCTCGACCGTGATGGAGATAAGCCCTGTGTCGTGGAAAAAACCGTCGTCCATGGTGTAGGTAAACCAGTCTGTCCCGAAGAAGTGGTGCGTCGGCGTGTAGTGGAGGGTGCAGGCGGGTATGCGCGTCGTGGGAGTGGTCGGGGTCGTGGGCGAGACCACCTCGGTCAGAGCAACCATCCCGTGCTGCGCCGGCCCCACCGCCACCACGCCCAGAGTCTCCATATCAATCAGGTGTTCAATGATGGTCGTGGTCGGAAGGTCGAACAACTGCGTGTCGGAAATGAGCAGCGACGTGTCCTCGGGGATGGTAAAGAACGCATCTCCCGCGATGAGGGGTTGCCGCACCGTAATGGTAAAGACCCGGCTTATCGAATCCATCCCGCCATATTCGGTACCACCGCTGTCGCTCAGCGTCACCGTGACGGTGGTGCTTCCATAGACATCGGTTGACGGGGTGAAGCGCAGCGTTCCCGAAGGCGAGTCCGTCTCGGTTAGCTCAATCTCCGGTTGCTCCTGGAACAGCGCGTCGTTGCTGGTTTCAGTGGTAAAGGTGAGGCTCTGGGTTGCCTCGAACGGTCCGGGCGAAACATCCGTTGCCCACCCTTCAATCATCTGCGGCCCGGCGTTGGTGTCTACCATGACCTCATCCTGCTCCAGGGTAAAGGTGGGTGGGTCATTAATCTGGGTCACGGTCAGGTGGAAGGTGTGGTCTCCACAGATACTATTCTCATCGCACGCCCTGATGGTCATATCCGCCTCGCCCCACTCCTGCGCGGTCGGGGTGATGGTCAGGGTGCTGCTGACGACCCCGCCAGCGTCCGGGGGAGCTTGCTGAAAAGAGAAATTCGCATCCGACAGCGCAAGCGCCCCGGTCTGGTTGGAGGGGAGCACCGCAAAGGTCAACCCGCCGAGCGTGTCGGTGTCCACTACGGTAAAGGTGAGCGTGACCGGGTCCGTATCTTCGAATAGCTCCCGGTCGGGGATGGGTGAGCCGGGACCGCCGCTTCCCTGAACAACCGGGCGGTGGGTCACGGAGAGGATCTTTGTGGTGGTCAGCACCACGCCATTCGTGCCCTGGATGGTCGCAGTGATGGTGCGCGACACCGACCCCGCCACGACGATTTCATCGGGGAGCCACGCAAAGGCAAGGGTGTCTGTCAGATAGTCGCTTGCCAGGGACCGGACCGACACCACCGGGGAGGATGAGGGGTGGGCTGTCTGGCGGTCGTCCCACAGCCAGGTGTAGGTGATGGGCTTCGAGAGCGGAAACGGCTCCGGCTCCACCAGGTAGTCCGCTGATTCATTGAAGGCGACCACGGAATCACCAGAGAGGTTCAGACCACTGGGAGGGAGGGGGTTGATCAAGAGGTCCTTGACGACGACCACTTCCCCGCGGACATTCTCCTCGGTGCTCTTCGCGGTCAGGGTGATGGTGCGGGTGCCATACTCGTCCCACTGGTAGGAGACCTGTGTCCCACCTTTTGCCGGCTGGTCGGTCGCTTCCCACTGGTAGGAACCAAGCGGAAAATCGCCCGTCCAGACCTCATCCGCCTCAAATGAATAGGGCGAGAAGGCGGTTCCCCCCTGCGGAGGGAGATTGTCATCAATGCGCACGTCCAGGATGGTGATATCGTGGGTGGTGGTCAGGACCGTCACGGTTTCGGTAAAGGGGGTGCCCTGGTTCCAGGCGGCGACATCGATTGCTCGGGTCCCGTGGGTATCCCAGGAAAAGGACGCTTTGCCTTCGTCTTCGAAGAGGTCCCCCCCATCGCTCACTTGCCAGCGATAGGTTGGTTCTTCCAGGCCAATCGCATTTGCCGTGAAAGCGACCGTATTGCCAATCCCCCCGATGACCGCCGGGTCAAGCAGTTCCACCACCGCTTCCTTCCCGGCCAGCATCACAATCTCCAGCGCCTCCAGTTTGCGCGTATAAATCCGGAACTCGTCCAGCGTCCCCTCATAGTGGAAGTTCCCGGTCTGGCTCCCTTCCCAATCATAATTACCTTGGTAGCCCCCCCCGCCGAGGCGGGTGATAGCGTCGGAGACGAGCGGCGAGGCGAGAAAATCTTTTTGCTCACATCCGCGGCGCTGGATAAACGTTTCGGCTGCATTCTGGCGTGATCCATCGACGTACAGTTGGAACTGTGAAGAGGCTATGATGGTCCCGGGAGGAGCGCTCCAGATACCAACCACGTGGTGCCACTCCCCATCGGTAACATCGATGTGGTTGCCATCCCCCGGAATGGCCACAATCCCGCATCCTTCATAATCGCGGTCATACATGATAAAGAGACCACGGTCTTCTTGTGAGGAAGCATCGACCGACCGCCCGATGCCCATCGTGAGTCCCTCGTGAAACGGACCGGTGGGTCGGTTGTCCGGCCCCCGGTTTTCAATAATGATCTGGTTCTTCTGGGGATAGGTCGTCTTCATCCAGAAGGAGAATGAGTATTCAGTGATGCCGGTGGGGAAGGGATAGGTATAGTCTGTCAGGACATAGCCGCTGCCTGGGAACTGGAGCGCATTATCCACCCTCCCACTGACCCAGGCCATCGTGCTCCCCTGAATGGTATCACGATGGTCAAGCACGAACCCACTGTCGTAGCGCGGAACCAGAGGAGAGGTGCCCGTCTCGTCAAACGGCCAGTAGGCGACATAGTCATCCGGCCCTGCGGGCAATTCAACCTGCGCCTGGGGCGCGGCGAGCAAGGTGGAACGGGGGAGTGCTCCGACCAGAAGCACCAGCAAAACCAGTAGGGACATGGCAACGGCGGTCAGCAAGAGCCGCGATTGGGGAAGATGACAACCTGAAGAGTACATGTGAACTATCTCCTGACGGAATTATTGCCGTGATATGGTAGACAAGGTATTCTGGAAATCTGACCCTGGCTCAACAAAATCATAACCCCCGTTACTATACCACACCTTGTAGTAGTCTCAGGTGGGGATGGACAACCCGGCCCCGATACGCTACAATGGCCCGTCAATGAAGATACAGCTGGAACACGCCCATCTCAAGACGCTTTTCCACACGCTGGTGTCGCTCTGCGCGGCCCGTAAGGTCCCGGCCTGGCTGGTCGGGGGGACCGTTCGAGACCTGGTGATGGGCGATGTGCCCCACGACCTCGACCTGGCAGTCGCCGCAGACGGGGTAGCCCTGGCCCGCCGCGTTGCGGATATGGTGGGAGGGGCCTTTGTCGTGCTCGACCACGAGCGAGGAGCCGGGCGGGTGGTGTGGGTCCCTGGGGGGGAAGCCGCCGATGAGCAGGGGGAGGTTCCCCGGACCAGACCAGAGCCAGCGGACGAGCGGTTGGTGGTAGACCTGGTGCGGCTGCGCGGAGACACCATCGAAGAGGACCTGGTGCTGCGCGACTTCACCATCAACGCCATGGCGCTGCCCCTGGACGTCCGCCTGGTGGAGACCATCCAGTCCGGTGCTCCCCCCATCACCACCGCCCTAATTGACCCCTGCGGCGGACTGCGCGACAGCGTGGCCCGCGTGCTGCGCCCCTGCCGCCCCACCAGTGTGCGCGATGATCCCCTCCGTATCCTGCGAGCGGTGCGCCTGGCAGCCGCGCTGGACCTGCACATCTCCCCGGAGCTGGATAGCGCCCTGCGCAAGAATGCCAGGCTGGTGGGACAGGTGGCTGCCGAACGGGTGCGCGAGGAGTTGTGCAAGCTGCTCGCAGAGCCGTGGGCCACCCCCTGGCTGCGCTATCTCGATGATATTGGCGTGCTGACCCGCCTGTTTCCCGAACTGGAAGCGGCGCGGAACTGTGACCAACCACTGGTCCACTTCCTGCCGGTGCTTGCGCACCTCCTCGAAACAGTGGCCGCCCTGGAATGGCTGATAGCAAAGATCCACGCGGCAGCAGGAGCGGGAGTGGGAGAAGGAGCGGGTCATTCTGTTCCCCCTCCCGTACTGCCCGATGCCGCCCTTCCTGCGGCGGTCCGGACCCATCCGGACCTGCCATGCCCCTTCACGCCACTCCAGGTCGAGAAGCTGCACGCCCGCTTCACCGCAGTGGTGCGCTCCGACCACCCGCGGGTAGCCCTGCTCAAGCTGGCCGCTCTCCTGCACGACAACGCCAAGCCCCAGACGAAACAACCCAAACCCGAAGGCGGCGTCTCGTTCTACGGGCACCAGGAAATCGGGGCCGATATTGCGCACGTGATAGCCCATCGGCTGCGGTTGAGCCGCGAAGAAGCCCGCTACGTGTCGCTAGTGGTGCGCCACCACATGCGCCCCTACCAACTGCGTTCGGATGAACAGGTGACGCCGCGAGCCATTGCCCGCTTTTTCCGCGATACGGAAGGGGCCGGTCCGGACATCCTCGTCCACGAACTGGCCGACCATCTCGCCTCGCGCGGACCCAACCTCGACCCCACCGTCTGGTCGGCCCATCTCCAGTGGGTCCGCGAGATGCTGGACACCCTGTGGAGCACCCCCGAAAAGCCGCCACCCCCCCTGCTCAACGGGCACGATTTGATGGCGGCCCTGGGTATCGAGCCGGGGAAACGGGTGGGCGAACTGCTGCGAGAACTGCGCGATGCTCAGATGGCGGGCGAGGTGCGCACGCGGGAGGAGGCGGTGGAGCTTGCCCGTCGGATGCTGGTATCGAGGGACGAGGACGAAGGAGTAGAAAATACCATATAAAACCATACCACCTGGTTTTCCTTCCTATTGTGTGCGCCTGTTACCCATTCGTAACAGAAAGGGGTACACTGATACCGACAAGAATCACAGGCTCTTGTTCGAATCATAGAAGTATCGCACACCGCGAAAGGAGCTTTTCGATGGCAATGCTCATCAAAATTGACAATAAGTTCATCAATCTTGATAATGTGACGGAGATTCACAGCTATGAACTCCATGGCTGGAACGTCATCGTCTACTATGCCAATACGACGGCCAGTGGTGAGTCCCCTCCGCAGCAGGACTTCGAGCACTTCACCGGCGAGGAAGCCGCGGCACTCCGCCACTGGCTCGAAAAAAACGCCGTTGATGTCATGGCCTGGCACCGCGCCGAAGGGCGAAAGGTCGCGCACCACAATGGGCATCGGGAATTTGCCCACCTGTCCGAGGTGAAGTAGGAACCACCGGCCCACCGGCCCACCGGCCCTGCGCCATCCTCATTGCATCTCCCCCGGGATCTTGTAGTATAATGAGCCTCGTGCCTGAACTACTCAAGATCCATCCAGTCTTTGCGTTGGTGCGCAGAACACAGGGGGAAAGCGTATGACCCGCCGCCCGGATATTGTGCTGCTGGTGCTTGACACGCAGCGGGCCGACCGCCTTTCGTGCTATGGCTGCCCACAGGAAACGACACCTTCCATTGATGCCCTGGCATCGGATGCCACGCTCTTTCGCTATGCCTTTGCCGCGGCCCAATGGACCATCCCGTCCCATGCCTCGATGTTCACCGGGACCTACCCCGCCACGCACGGCATGGTGCAGTCGTTTTCTCTGCTGCCCGACGCGCTGCCCACGCTGGCGGAGCGGCTGCGCGACGGGGGGTACTGGACGGCTGCCTTCTGCAACAACCCGCTGCTGAGTTTCATCAACAACGGCCTGCGGCGGGGCTTTCAGAGCTTTCTGAACTACGGCGGACTGTTCACCTCGCACCCGAACCAGGCCGGGCGGCGGCCGGGCTGGTTCGACCGCTACCGCCAGTGGTTCAAGAACCGTCTGGTCGGCATCCTCTCCCAGATACAGGACGCCTTTGCCCGCTCCGAGACGCTGCTGATGCTCTCCTTCACGCCCTTTTTTGTTCCCGTCTGGCAAACGGCGCTGAAGTTCAAGGGCAACACCCCGCGGTCGTTGAAAGACGCGGCCCGCTTCCTGGTGGAGCGCCGCGGCCTGGAGCATGACCAACCCGCATTTTGCTTCATCAACCTGATGGACGCCCACATGCCCTACCGTCCGCCGCGCCGCTTCATCGAGCGCTTTGCTCCGCACGTGCTGCGCGACCAGACCACCCGGCGCTACCTGAGCCAGTTCAATACCGATATCTACCGCTGGTATGCCCCCCTGAGCAGCGATATTGACCAGGGCCGCAAAGCCACCCTCGACGGGATGTACAACGCCGAAGTCGCCGCTCAGGATGAGCAGGTGGGGCGGTTTTTGCAGACCCTCCGCGAGAGCGGGCGGCTCGACCAGACCGTGCTCATTGTCTGCTCCGACCACGGCGACCACCTGGGCGAAAAGCAGCTCTTTGGGCATGTCTTTTCGGCCTACAACGAACTGGTGCGGGTACCGCTCATCATCCGCGCTCCCGATGGCGACTTCCCCCGCGGCACCACCGTTGACCACTGCATCTCCACCCGCCGCCTGTTCCACACCCTTCTGACCACGGCGGGGCTTGCCAGCGAAGCCGAGCAGCACTTTAGCCTGGCGCAGAGCCGCACGAACGACCCGGACGATGGCACGGTCTTTGCCGAAGCCGTTCCGTCGCAGCAGGTGCTCAGTATGCTCCAGCGGCGGCAGCCCCACCTGATCAGCGAACACGACTGCGACCAGGTTCGGACGGCTGTGGGCCACGGCAGCCACAAGCTCGTGCAGATTGGCAACCATCAACCCGAACTGTATAACATCGTGGACGACCCGGGCGAGCACCTGAACCTGCGGGATATTCTGCCGGAGCAGGTGGAGACCCTCCAGGACCGGTTGGATGGCTTTCTCAGCGCGACCGCGGCGTCCAGGGCGTCCAGGGCGCAGGGGCCGGGACCGGGAGCTTCCCCCCACTCCGGGGGACCGGGCGAGGGAGGCGGGGGCGTTGCTGGTGGCGCGGATGACCCCGCCGTGCGGAAGCGCCTCCGCGACCTGGGCTACCTGGAGTGAGCGTATTCGCGTCATAAACGAAATGAGAGATACGTAAGCTGATAGTGCTATGTACCCACCCGTTGACCCCATTATTGTCCAGCTTGGCCCGCTGACCCTGCGCTGGTATGGCCTGCTCATTATGATTGGCATCATGCTGGCAACCTGGACCGCCAGCCGCTACGTGGCCCGCCGTGGGCAGGACCCCAACACCGTCTGGGATATGCTCATGGTCGCCCTGATTCCGGTGCTGATTGGTGCCCGGCTCTACTACGTGTTTATCCAGTCGGGTCCCGAAGCCCGCGCGATGTACCTGGCCAATCCGCTGGAAATCCTCCAGATCTGGCACGGGGGACTGCACATCTTTGGTGGCTTCCTCCTGGGTATCGTGGTGCTGGTGCTCTTTGCCCGCTGGAAAAACCTGCCCCTCCCCATCTACCTCGACGCGGTGGGACTGGGGTTGCCTCTGGGTCAGGCCATCGGGCGGCTTGGCAACTTCATCAACCAGGAACTCTATGGCCCGCCGACTACCCTCCCCTGGGGGCTGCGCATCGATGCCGCGCACCGTCTCCCCATCTACGACCACCTGCCCGAAAGCGCCCGCTTTCACCCGCTGTTTCTCTATGAGATGCTGTGGAACCTCATCGGGTTTGCCCTGATTTTTTGGGTCTCCCGCCGCTTCGAGCGTTCCCTGCGCGATGGCGACCTCTTCTTGCTCTACCTGATCTGGTATCCCTTCGGGCGGTTCTGGATTGAGTTTCTGCGGGTGGATTCCTGGTTCTTCGCGGGAACCCCCTTCAACATCGTTCACATCCTGACGTTCCTCTCCGTGGTCGGGGCTTCTGCTCTGCTCTATCTGCGCCACCGCCGCCTGACATCAGCTCAACCGTCTCAACCGTCTCAACCCTCTCAGCCGTCTCACGCCAGAGACGAGTAACGAGAGATGATACACCCGGAAAGACCATGCCACAACTGCTTATCATTGGCCTGGACTGCGCCGAGCCGTCGCTTGTTTTCGAGCGCTGGCCCCACGATTTGCCCCACCTGGCACAGCTCATGCGTCGGGGGAGGTATGGTGCGCTGGAAAGCTGTATCCCGGCCATCACCGTACCGGCCTGGAGCTGTATGCTGAGTGGGCGCGACCCGGGCGAACTGGGTATCTATGGCTTTCGCAACCGCTCCAACCGCAGCTACCAGAGCATGACCATTGCCAACAGTCAGGCTGTGCGGGTGCCGCGCCTGTGGAACCTGCTCAGTGATGCCGGCTGGAACTGCGCGGTCGTCGGCGTCCCCGGCACCTACCCCCCCCAACCCCTCAACGGGGCGATGGTTTCGTGCTTTCTGGCTCCCTCCACCAGCGTGGAATACACCGCTCCCCCCTCCCTCGCCGGGCGGGTGAGGGCGTGGGTGGGGGACTACCTGCTCGATGTGCCCGACTTCCGCTCCGACGACAAGGAACGCATCCTCCGCGATATCTACACGCTGTGTGACCAGCGGTTTCTGGTGGCGGAACGGCTGCTCGAAGAGGACCACCCCGATATGCTGATGCTGGTTGATATGGGGATGGACCGCCTGCACCACGGGTTCTGGCGGCACATGGACCCGACCCACCCGCTCCACGTCCCCGACTCCCCCTTTGCCCATGCCATCCACGACTACTACCGCCACGTTGACCAGCACATCGGGCGTTTGCTGGCCCACTGCGATGACCAGACGGTGGTGCTGGTCGTCTCCGACCACGGGGCCCGTCCGCTGATGGGGGGGGTGTGTATCAATGACTGGCTGCGAGCAGAAGGCTACCTGACGCTCCACGAACTCCCTCCCGAGCCGCTGCCGCTCGACCAGGCCCGCGTGGACTGGGGACGAACGAAGGCGTGGGGGGCCGGCGGCTACTACGGACGTATCTTCCTGAATGTCCAGGGGCGCGAACCGGAGGGGGTCATCCCCCTTGCGGTCTACGAACAGGAGCGGCAAGCGCTGGCAGAGCGGCTCCGGACCATGTGCGGCCCCGACGGGTCCCCCCTGGGCAACCGGGTCTTCACCCCGCAGCATCTCTACCGCCGCGTGCGCGGCATAGCCCCCGACCTGATTGTCTACTTTGGCGACCTGGCGTGGCGCTCGGTGGGGAAGGTGGGGATGGAGAGCCTCTACCCGCTCGAAAACGATACTGGCCCCGACGATGCCAACCACGCGCAGCATGGCCTGTTCATCCTGCACGACCCGCAGCACCCCGGCGGGGGGCAGCGGGTGGAGGGGGTGCAGTTGTACGACATCCTGCCGACCCTGCTGTCCCGCTATGGGATTACCCCTCCGGATGGACTGCGTGGGCGGGTGATTGAGATGGCGAGGGGGCAGTGAGCATCCAGCGGTGTTCCGGGGGGCACAGCGAGGAGAGCGGGCACGACCAGCAGTGCCCCGGGCGGCACGCATCGCTCACGCGGCTCACCCGTCCCTTGCGTTCGAGCGTCTGAAGCATCCCTTCGAGCGTGGTTGGCTCAATCTCCAGCCGCCGGCTCAGGTAGGTCAGCGACAGCGGCGTGTTATAGGTTCGCAGTTCGTTGAGAATACGCTCTAGCATTATCGTTCTCCTTTCGTTTTCCCAGGGGGCCGGGGAACTGACCCCCGACCCCCGACCCCCGACCGCGTCTTACCTGCCCGAAGCTTCCACGTCTCTCATCGCCGGTACGTAGAACTCGCGCATGTAGTCGGCCAGCATGCGGCGGAAGCTGAAGTGCGGGGCCACCGTGACAATGGCTTCCTTGCAAATATTGATCCAGTCGTGGGGAACCCCTGCGCCATCGCGCCGTTCGTAGAAGAGCGGCAGAATGATCTGTTCGAGGGTGTGGTAGAGCGACTGCACATCGTTCCAGTCCTGCTCATCCTGGCTGTAAAACTCGCGCTCCTCCCCGATGGCCCACCCGTTGCGTCCGTTGTAGGCTTCGGGCCACCAGCCGTCCAGCACGCTGAAATTGGGCACCCCGTTGAGGCTGGCTTTCTGACCGCTGGTCCCGCTGGCTTCGTAGGGACGGCGCGGCGTATTGAGCCAGATATCCACCCCCTTGACCAGTTCGCGGGCCATAGCAATATCGTATTCTTCGAGGAAGATAATGCGGCCTGCCAACCCCGGCTGGAGCGACAGGTGATGGATCTCCTGAATCAGGAGCTTGCCCGGGTTGTCCGCCGGGTGGGCCTTGCCTGCGAAGATGATCTGCACCGGGCGATCGGGCCGGTTGATCAGCGATTTCAGCCGCTCCATGTCCTTGAAAATCAGGCTGGCCCGTTTGTACGTGGCAAAGCGCCGCGCAAAGCCAATCGTCAGGGCCCCTTCCTCCAGCAGTTGCCAGGGAGCCGGCGGCTGGTTGATATGTTCGAGCCGCTGGCGGATGCGCTCGCGGACGAACGCAATCAACCCGTTTCGCAGGGTCCCCTTGACCTTCCACAGGTCCTCGTTGGGCACCTCGTAGATCTTCTTCCAGCGTTCCGGGTCGTCCAGGTTCTCTTCCCAGTCCGGCCCCATGTGCGTATCGAAGAGCGCCCGCATCTCGGGGGCGAGCCAGGAAGCAGTATGGACCCCGTTGGTCACGGAGGTGATGGGAACCTCGTCGCGGCTCTTGCCGGGGTAGAGCCATTCCCACATCCCCCGCGCCACATGCCCGTGGAGCTTGCTCACGCCGTTGCGGTGGTTGGAAAACTTCAGCCCCAGGACGGTCATCGCAAAGGTCGGCCCCCAGTGCTGGTCTTGCCGCCCAAGCCCCAGAAAGGTATCGCGGTCGATGCCAAGCTGCGGCCAGTATTGCCAGAAGAACCGCTCGATCATATCCATCGGGAAGGCATCATTGCCCGCCGGGACAGGCGTGTGGGTCGTGAAGGTGCAGCTCCTGGTGACGCGCTCGGCAGCCTCGGCAAAGGGCACGCCCTGAGCCACCAGTTCGCGGGTCAGTTCGAGCACGAGGAAGGCCGAGTGCCCCTCGTTCATGTGCCAGACCGTGGGATGGATACCCAGTTGGCGCAGGGCGCGGACCCCGCCAATCCCCAGGACAATTTCCTGCGACACGCGCATCTCGCGGTCGCCGCCGTAGAGCCGCGCCGACAGTTCGCGGTCCTGGGGGCTGTTGGGGTGGATATCGGTATCCATCAGGTAGAGCGGGATACGCCCGACCTGGATACGGTAGACCTTGGCATAAATCGTACGCCCGGGCAACTCGACCTCGACCACCACCTCGCCACCGTCCGGAGTGGTCGCGGGGGTGGCGGCAACGTTGGCAAAGTCAAACTTGTGGTATTCGGCCATTTGCCACCCACTGTGGTCAAGGTGCTGGCGAAAGTAGCCCTGGGGGTAGAGAAACCCGATAGCCACCAGGGGCAACCCCATATCGCTGGCCTCTTTGGTGTGGTCGCCAGAGAGGATCCCCAGACCACCCGAGTAGATAGGCATCGACTCGTGAATGCCGAACTCGGCGCTGAAGTAGGCGATTTTTTCGTGGTCGCCATTCGGGTAGTGCCTGGTATACCAGGTTTCTTTGGCGTCCATATAGGAGTCGAAACGGCTCATCACCGTCTGAAAATGGCTCATATAGGTCGAGTTGGCCGCTGCTTCGTCAAGGCGGCGCTGGCGCACCTCGCGCAGGAAGCTGATCGGGTTATGGTAGGTCTGCTCCCACAGTTCCCGGTCAATCTGGCGAAACAAATCCTGGGCTTCCGGGTGCCATACCCACCACAGGTTATAGGCCAGGTCGCGCAGGCGGGCAATCGATTCAGGTATCGGGGTAAAAAGCAACTCACTCTCCAACCGTAGCATGCGTTCTCCCTCTCTATAAACTAGCTGTTTTGACAGGATGAGACGTTGTTCGATATCATGACAACAGGGCAATTATACGCTATTTTTAAGATAATGCACGCAAGCACCAGATAAACGAAACGATGCTCCCCGGGCGCACCAGGGGTCCTGGTCTGCACGCCCATCCAGGGACGCATCTATTCTAGCATACTCTTGCTGCCTGTGTCCTCCCCTTCCGGGGGGCCTTTTTTCAAGCAATCAGAAAGAAGTTGAAATGATGTGGTTGATTGTCGGGTTGGGAAATCCAGGCGAACACTATACCAGAACACGGCACAATATCGGGTTCCAGTGTGTGCTGCACCTGGCCCAGCGCCATGGACTGAGCTTTTCGAAAAAACGGGAGCAGTCCCGCCTTGCGGAGGGAACCATCCGCGGAGAGCGGGTCGTGCTGGCTATGCCGCAGACCTATATGAACCGGAGTGGCTATGCCGTCTCTGGCCTGCGAAGCTGGTACAAAATTCAAGGACCCGAACGCCTGCTCGTTATCTATGATGAGATGGATCTGCCCTTTGGCAGGCTCCGGCTGCGCGAGAGCGGCAGTTCTGGCACCCACAACGGGATGCGTTCTATCGTGCAGCAGCTCGGGAGCCAGGCGTTCCCGCGGCTGCGGGTAGGCATTGGCAAGCCCCCCAGAGAATGGGACACCATTGCCTATGTGCTCGGGAACTTCAAGAAGGATGAGGAACAGGTGCTCCCGTCCATCTACGACCATGTGGCCGATGCCGTCGAACTGGTGGTTCAGGAGGGCGTGGTAGCAGCCATGAACCGCTACAACAACCTGTCCCTGGTGTGTTGTCAGGGGAAGTAGAGGTCGTTCAGCCCCCGCGCCGTATCCCGAAAGAGTTCGACCAGTTCCGGCGGCTCCAGCACACGGCACCCCGTGCCATAGCGCAGCAATATCTGACGAGCCTGCCACAGATTGGTGACGGTGGCGGTCACGGTGGCGCTGCCATCGTCATGGTAGGTGATGCAGGTCTCTGGGAAGTAGGCCGCGACATCGCGCCGCCGCGCCACCACGGGAACCAGCCGGTAGCGCAGCGTATAGCTCGGTGGCTGGTGGCGCTCCGGGGGCAGCACGTTGGGGAGTATGACCACACTCCCCGAGACGATGCGGCTCAGGCGGTAGGAGATAGTGGCGTGGCGTGGTTCTTTGCCGCCCGGGGTCACGTCCAGCAGCGTGGCATCCAGGTAGCTGTGCCCCTCCGGGCGAAAGTAGATACCATAGGGAGCCACGCGGTGGCGGCGGGGTTCGTGTTCGTCAAAGGTGCTCAGGTAGTCGAAGGCAAGCTCCTGCCGCAGTTCGATGGCCCGCTTGACCTTTGCCAGCACCGTCGGGTCCACCTGCCCGGGGGTGCTGGCTGCTATCTGAAGGCTCATCGCCCGCTGCCGTCTGCGGTGCTCCCGCTGACGTCCCGCCGGCAGGAGGGGGAGCAGGTGGTCGAGCAGGTCCCGCACCCCGACCTGGACGGGCACATCCAACTCCTGCGGGAAACTGGCCTCCAGAAAGGCCAGGGACTCCATACACCGGTCGGGCAGGTCGAGCAAGGCGAGGTCGCCCGGGTGCTCCAGCGCGTAGCACCCGCTGGTCCGCCGAAAGCTGAAGACACAGCCATATTCCGCCTTGAGCGCGTCCAGGTCGTGCTTCAAGGCGCTTGTGGCAGCCGATGGATACCCTTCGTCACCGAGTTCGGCCCGTACCGCGGCAATCAAGGCGTCTCTGGTGGCAGCTCCACGCAGAAGCAGCCGCACCAGCAGCAGGCGGCGGCGGAAGGTGAACCATGAACTTCGCCGGGTTCCTCCCATCGTTCCTTGCCATTGCTCAGCCTGCAACCAGGGACCGCCGGGGTTGTGAACACGTGCCAGGCATCATGCATCAGGCGTTACAGATGCCCTCTCACGCGGCTTGCTCCACCTTCTTCCCATTTCGGACCTCGGGGCTTTTCTTCCGTCGGGGGAGGGTACGCTGGAACAGGTGCTCAGGAAGCCCCCCCTTCAGGTGTTCAACGAGGAATTCGCGCAGGGCGCGGGCCGCTGGCGAGGCCACCCGGTCGTTGCGCCAGACCAACCCCAGGGAGCGTTGCACCTTCTGGTCGGTGACGCGCAGCACGCCTAGCTCGCAACAGGTATTCTGCACCATCAGGCTCGGAACCATCGAGATGCCTACCCCCGCCACCACCAGCCTCAGCAGGGTGTCCATCTCGCCGCCATCCAGCACCACCCGCGGGGTGAACCCGGCCTCCCGACACGCCTGGAGGGTACATTCGCGGAGTTCGTAGTTGTCTGGCGAGAGCACCCACGGGTCGTCGCGTAAGTCTGCGAGCGCCACGCTCCCCCGGCTGGCAAAGCGGTGGTTTTCTCCTACCACTACCACGATGTCTTCCGTAAACAGAGGGACGACCGTCAGGGAGGGGTCTTCGACGGGCAGCTTGGCGATGGCCACATCCGCCAGCCCCGTTTCTAGCAGGTCAAGCAGGGTTTGCATCCCCGCTTCGTGGAGGCGCATTTCAATGCCGGGGTAGGCCTGGTTGAACTGCGCGAGCACCGGCGGGAGCAGCTGCGTGCCTACCGAGGGAGGCGTCCCGATGGAAGCCCGCCCGCGCCGCAGCCCCACCCGTTCGGCCATCTCCGCCCGTGCCGACTCAATCTGCGCCAGAATAGCCCGCACGTGCGGGAGCAGCGCCTCGCCCGCCTCCGTCAGCCGCACGTTCCGCCCCACCCGGTCGAAGAGGGCGACCCCGAGTTCCTGTTCCAACTGGCTCACCTGTTTGCTGAGCGCAGGCTGAGCAATGTGTAATTCTGCTGCCGCACGAGTGACATGACAATAGCGGGCGACCGCTTCAAAATATCGCAGGTGTCGTAATTCCATCTCGAATCTTTTCCCCTCATCCTTATCTTTCAAAAATGATGAAATCTCAGACAGGGTGCTCCCGGTCCTTATACCATTTGTGATAATGATAACGAAGAGAGTTACATTTCAGATCCAGAAAGAACAGGTCAGGGGTCGGGGAGCGCTGCCCGCACCGCCTCGACTATCAGGCGATGCTCTGCCGCGTGCATGCGGGCTTCAAACGATTCCCGCGTGTCGCCCGGCTCGAAGGGGACCACGGTCTGGGCAACGACCGGCCCCGCGTCCACTTCGGGCACCGCATAATGCACCATACACCCGCTGTGGGGTATCTCCCCCCGCTGATAGGCTTCGTAGGCCCGCTCGATGGCGTGGGTGCCAGGGAATGCCCCCGGCAGGGCAGGGTGGAGGTTGAGGACGCGGTGGGGAAAGCGGTCGAGAAAGGCGCGGCTGAGAATGTGCATCCACCCGGCCAGCACGATCAGGTCGGGGTGCCAGCGGCTCACCTGCTCGGCAAGGTCGGCGTCGTAGGCTTCGCGCCCCCGCCCATTCTCCAGGTAGGGCTTGACGGGGAAGTAGAGCATTGCAATGCCTGCTTGCGCTGCCCGGGTCAACCCGAACGCCTGCTTGCGGTTGGAGACGACCAACCCAACGGTAGCATTCAACGTGCCGCTGGCCGTCGCATCGAGAAGTGCCTGCAAATTGGTGCCCGACCCGGACACGAAGACCGCCAGCCGGGGTGGTGTGGTTGGTGGTGTGGTCATATTTTCTGTTTCCCCCTATCACCCGGCGAGCAACTGTTCGACGGCTCGCCGCAAATCTTTCAAACTCACCGGTTTGCTCAGGTAGTCGTTGGCCCCCGCTTCCAGGCAGCGCTCGCGGTCGTCGGGCATTGCCAGCGCCGTCAGCGCAATAATCGGAATGGTAGCGAGGCCGGGGTCGGCTCGAATGTGGCGTATTGCCTCCAACCCGTTCAGTCTGGGCATCTGGATATCCATCAGGATGAGCGATGGACACTCTTCTCGAACGAAGTCGAGCACCTCGTGCCCGTTGCGGGCCACCATCACCCGGTACCCCTTTCGCCCCAGGTATTCGCTGTACAGGTCGATGTTGGCTTCGTTATCCTCCGCCAGCAAAATCAAGGGCGCGTCCTGCCCATCGGGAGGGAAGGTTTCTGGCACCTCCCCATCAGCCTCTTCTTCGGCGACCCGCACCCCCGCCCCCTCCGTGCGGTTGACAGGCAGCGAGACGGTGAAGCGACTGCCCAACCCCACCTCGCTTTCGACCGACACGCTCCCGCCGTGCAGTTCGCTCAGGCGGGCCACCAGCGACAACCCCAACCCGGTACCCACGTGTTCCCGCGAGAGACTGCTATCAAGCTGCACGAACGATTTGAACAGGCGACCCATGTGCTCCCGCGCAATGCCGATGCCCGTATCCCAGATGGTGAAGGAGATGACTTCCCCTTCGCGGTTGGCCGACACCTCCAACCCCACACTGCCGTTCTCGGGGGTGAACTTCACGGCATTGCTCAGCAGATTGACCAGGATTTGCTTCAGGCGGCGGGTATCCGCATGGATAACCTCCACGTCGGTATGCTGCTGGAAGAGCACCTCGATGTGCTTTCGCCGCGCCTGCTGCCGGATAAACTGCAAACTGGCCTGACAGACCGTTTCAATCGTCACCGTGTCGAAATAGAGGTCCATGCGGCCTGCCTCAATCTTGGCGAGGTCCAGCACGTCGTTGATGAGGTCGAGCAGGTGCCGCCCGCTGGCCTCAATGGTCTGAAGGGTTTTCGCCTGCCGCTCATTGACGGGACCATAGATATACTCTTGCAGCGACTCGGTCAACCCGAGGATGGCATTAAGCGGGGTGCGCAGTTCGTGGCTCATATTGGCCAGAAACTCGTCTCTGGCTCGCACCGCCCGCGCAAGCTTGGCGTTGGTGCGGCTCAGTTCTGCCGTGCGCTCGTGGACGCGCCGCGCCAGCAGGGTGCGTTCCTGCTGCATGGTGTCGAACAGGCGGGCATTGGCGATGGCCTGCGCTGCCTGGTTCGCTATCCCGCGCAGCAAGAGCAATTCGTTGTCGGTAAAGCTTCGCTCCCGGTCAATCGTGGCCGCCGTGAGAATCCCGATAAGCTGCCCCTCGCGCACAATGTTCGTTCCCACCAGGGTCCGCACATTGACCAGCGTGAGCCAGTCACGGTGCATCAATTCTTCAAAATTTCGAACATCGCTGAACACGCGAATCGTTCCCAGGCGCTGCGTGATGGTCTCTATGTAGGAGCGCGGGAAGGGGGGGAGCGGCGAGGCCGTTTCGTCAGGAACCCCGAGACCATAGGCATAGTCCAGCGTATCACGGTCCTCGTTGGAGAGGCAGACGACCACCACATCAACGGAAAGGGCCTGCGCCGTCTCCTCGCAGACGTTGTGCAGCACGGTGGACAGGTCAAGCTGTGCATTCAAGCGCGAGGCCACATGCACCAGCGCCTCCACCCGCGCCGTGTGCTGGCGTATCTGGGTTTCGCTCTCGCGCAGGGCCGCTTCAATCTGTTTTTGCCTGCTGATATCGGTGACGAACCCTTCCAGCGCCAGGAGGCCGTCTGGCTCCAGAAACACCCCCATCCCCTGCTCCCAGACCCACTTCTCTTCCCCGCTGGCCGTGCGGATGCGGTAGGTCAGTTGAAAGGGGCTGTGCTCTGCCAGAGCCGCTTGCACCTCGTCCCACACCACCTGACGGTCGTCGGGGTGAATGAGGTTGCCATAGGTGGTCTCCGACGGGCCGGTGAGGTCGGCAGGGGCATAGCCCGTGAGCGCCTTGCTCCCCTCGCTGACAAACTCCATTTGCCAGTGCCAGTTGTTGCGGCAGCGGTAGGCCATACCGGGGAGGTTGCGCATCAGGGTGGAGAGCATGCGTTCGCTCTCGCGGAGCGACTGCCCGGCCCGCTTATAGGCCGTCACATCCTTGACCGCCCCGTACACCCGGACGAGCCGCCCATCCTGCGGGTCGAGCACCGGTTGGCCGCAGTCGCGCAGCCAGCAAACCTGACCATCCCTGGTCAGGATACGATACTCGCTTTCCACGGGCAGGCCAGCAGCCAGGTGCTCCAGGCGCTTCCGTACTATCTCCTGGTCTTCAGGGTATACCAGGCTGCGCCAGTCGTTCAAAGGAATGACCGAGAGGTCAAGCCCGGTCAGCTTTTCGAACCTCCGGTGTCCCCATTCAAACACTATCATCCCCCCCGCGTCGAACCTCACCGAATAGACCGCATCGGAAATCAGTTCGGTAATCTCCTTGTAGCGCATTTCGGAGCCAGCACGGAGCGTCTCAACCTGCTGCTGATAGGAGTGGGTGACTTCTTCCAGGTGGGCAATGCGCTGGCGCAGGAGGGCATTTTCTTCCTGAAGCGAGGCCGTTTCGGTAGTGTTCGGGTCGGGCATGGTGGGGACTCTCTCCTTGTTGCTGGTTGCTGGTTGCTGGCCTGGATATTCATGCATCGTTCGCGGCTCGAGGGCCGGGACTTGTTACTCGTCGTGGGACTGGAACCAGGCCCGCATCTCGGCTTCCAGGTTGGCCCGGCGCTGGTCGGGCAAAAACGATGCCCGAACCGCATTGAGTGCCAGGTCTCGGATAGCCTCCTTGCCCAGAGCAAAGGTCTGCGCTGCTGCCAGATATTCGTTGGTCAGCGTCGTACCAAACAGGGCCGGGTCATCGGAATGGAGCGTGACATACAACCCGGCGTCGAGCAGGCGCGGCAGCGGGTGGGACGCCAGGTCCGGCACCACCCCCAGGCACACGTTGCTGGTGGGGCACACCTCCAACGGTATCTGGCGTGACCGCAGTTCGGCTACCAGGTCCGCATCTTCCAGACAGCGCACCCCGTGGCCAATGCGGGCCGGGTGCAGCGTGCGCAGCGCCCCCCAGATGCTCTGCGCCCCGGCGGTCTCTCCCGCGTGGGGGACGCCGGGCAACCCCGCGGCGTACGCCCGTTCGAAGCTCTCGCGAAACGGTTCCGGGGGGTGGTTGGCCTCGGGGCCTGCCAACCCTAGCGCGACCACCCCTTCGCCCATCCCGCTGATGGCCCAGTCCGCAACCATCAGCCCCGCTTCCGGATCAATCATCCGTGGGATATCAATAATCAGCCCCATGGTCGTGTGGTGTGCTGCCTCGGCCCAGGCGCGGGCGCGGTTGAGCGCGGCCAGTTGCTCGTGGAAGGGCAGACCCTTGAAATGGTAGTGGGTAAACGCCGTATAGGTCACTTCGCTGTAGCGAATGTGCTGCCCGGCCTGGTCCGCCAGAAACTCCCGCGCCACGAGTTCGATATCGTCGGGGGTGCGGATGCATTCGGAAATCTTGAGGTACACCTCCACGAAATGGTCGAAGTCGGAAAAGGTGAACCACGCCCGCAGTCCCTCCGGGGTTGAGGCGGGCAGGGCTACCCCGTTGCGGCGAGCCAGCACCAGCAGCGTTTCGGGACGAACTGCCCCCTCCAGGTGGACGTGAAGTTCCACCTTGGGCATCGCACGTATCCAGGCTTCAAGCGACATTTCCACCCTCCTTCCCGTCCCCCGGTCCGGGTCTTCCGTCTTCCTGGTCTCACGGTCTCCAGCTACAGGACTAGCTTTCTCTGGGACACCAGCCGGTGCTTGGTCTTCTTGAACAGGTCATCGTAGCTGAGCCGCCCCATCGTAATCTCATATTTGTGCTGCTGGAGCACCTGATGGATTTCGGCGTCCAGGCGCTCTTCAATCATCAATTCATCCGTGATAATCTCAGTCATCGCGGCTTTCAACTGACCATCGTTGCCCTGCAAGAGGACCCCGTCAATATCGGCCAGCACATCCAGCAAATCATTGACCAGTTGTTCAATCTTCGCGGGAGAGAGTTTCATAGGGTCTTATTCCTTTCTTGCTCTTTCCTGGTAAGATCGGGTTTCCGTCGGGTATGCCAGCGGCGCACCCGCTGGACCAGCAGGACCACCGCCACCCCCCACCCGAGCCAGGCCAGC
>DAOTUF010000378.1:0-8662 GCA_034437495.1 Chloroflexaceae bacterium
CGTTAAACAAGCAGACGGTCTCTGCTCGTGCGACCAGCCCGACAAGCCTCCCTATCTGAACGAGGCAAACGTGACCGCCACAAGGCGAGTGGGTTTGCTGGTTTTCCCGCCGTAAGGTAAAAAACCAGCACAGGACGACGTTGTGGAATGGTTGGAGAATAAAGATAAGGAGGACAGCGGCGCTTCCTCCACCCGCTCAAGCAGGTGGTTTCCTGCGCCGCCATTGCTATGAACAGGTCACTCCTCCAGAAACTCGAAGAGGTCCTGGCCGAGGTTGATAGAGCCGCTGCTGACGCTTATGAACATGAGCTGCCATTTCTCATTGATATGGTAAACGAGGCGATGGAGCAGCGCGAGGACGTGAGCGACTTGATAGGGACAAACGCCCTGGAGGTGATGCACACCAACCATGCCAACCATGGCAACTTCATTGCCACGCAGCTCCGGGTCAGGAGCGCCCGCACGCTGCGGGATATTGCGGTGTGGGCGTATCGCAGCTATATGAGCCGCGGGTTTTCTCCGAGCTACTTTCCGGCGGTTCTGACCGCGTGGAAAGAGGCCGTCGGGAAGCGCCTGGGAGCCGGCACGAGCAATGCGGCGCAGGTGCAGGCCGTCTATCAGGTGTTGCTCGACAGCCACCATGAGTTGCTGGTCGAGTCGCAGGTTTCGACGGATCCCGTGCGGGTCGAAGAATCGCTGCTCCCCTATTTTCAGAACTATCTGCGGTCCCTCGTCGAACCCGACAGCCAGTCGGCCATTCGGATTTCGCGGTCGTTCATCCAGACGGTCAGGGATATTCCGGTCTGGTGGGAACAGGTCATCTGCCCAACGATGTATGAAATCGGGAGGCTCTGGGCCGAAGGGGAGTTGACCGTAGGGCAGGAACACATTGCGACTGCCATCACCCAACGGGTCATGGCGCTGTTCTACCCCCTGATACTGGAACTCCCCCGCGAGAAGGGGTCCATCGTGGTGACGGCCTCGCCCGGCGAACTGCACGAGGTGGGCGCCCGGATGCTGGCTGACTTGCTCGAAATGAACGGGTGGGACGTGTATTACACCGGAGCCAACACCCCCCGCGATAGTATCTTGAGCCTGCTGGAGGTTCAAAAGGCTCGCTTTCTCTGCATCTCCACTACGATGCCCTTTAATCTCGGGCACGTTGCCGATATCATTCGGGATGTTCACGCCATGAACCACAACTCCTCAATGCAGGTCCTTGTTGGCGGACAGGCCTACCGGAGCGACCGGGAAGCATGGCAGGCTATAGGGGCGGATATGTACTTTGCCAGCGCGAGCCAGGCCATCTATTACCTTGATTCTCAGATGAACGGCAACGGCAGGTAGCGAGCAGCACGACCACCAGATACCAGTGATACGCGATGTGTGAGGAGATACCCAGGAACCTATGGCAGAACTTATCAAATTGCTGCTGGAATATGGGGAAACGGTGCTCACTCGCCACAGCCGGTGTCTCATTGCGCTGGTGGACGAGGAAGGTACCCTGCTGTCCTGGAACGAATCTTTTCATCTGCTTGGCGAGCAAACCTTCTCCGGTACCTGCAACGTCTACCCCCTCCTGGTCAGCAGCAGCCAGTTCCGCTTCCGCACACTGCTTGAGCAGGTGTTGAGCCAGCAAAAACCGGCCAGTTCGACCCTGCATTTCGTTGTCCACAAGATAGATCTGCCGGCGTCCTATGTCTGCTGGCTGGTTCCCGTTCCCGACTGCCGCGTTATTCTGTACGCTGACCCGATGCCAGCGCTGGACGAAAGGGCGGCTCAGGAGTATATGCACCTCACCAACGAACTTTCGACCATGACGCGGGAACTCCAGAAGGCACGGCACTTGCTGGCAAGGCAGAACCGGGAGCTGGAACAGGCCCGCGACGCAGCCGAGGCCGCGACCCGCGCCAAGTCGGAGTTTCTGGCCAACATGAGCCACGAGATTCGCACTCCCCTGAATGCCATTATCGGGCTGACCAACCTGATGCTGGATACCCCGCTCAACCCGGAGCAGCGCGACTATGTAGAGACGACCCGCGCCAGCGGCGATGCTCTACTCTTCATCATCAATGATATTCTCGATTTCTCGAAGATTGAGGCAGGCCGTCTGGAACTCGAAAGCCACTCCTTTGAACTGCGAGCCTGCATTGAGGAGGCGCTCGACCTGGTGGTGCCGCGGGCGATGGAAAAGAAGCTCGACCTGGCCTACCTCATCGATGAGCACCTGCCCCCGGTGCTGCTCGGAGATGTCACGCGCTTGCGGCAGGTGCTGGTCAACCTGCTGAGCAACGCGGTCAAGTTTACGTCTGAGGGCGAGGTGGTGGTAGCTGCCGAACGGTGGCAGGGAGAAACCGAGCAGGAGGGACGGGAGGGTGAGCGACGGGAAGTCGGGGGGGAACGGTGGGAAGAAGAGCCGGGGGGGTCTGCATACGGTTCCGTCCCCTTCACGCTCCACATCTCCGTGCGGGACACAGGCATTGGCATTCCCCAGGACCGCCTCACTCACGTGTTCGATTCCTTCTCCCAGGTGGATACCTCGACGACGCGCAAGTATGGCGGGACGGGGCTAGGGTTGGCCATCAGCAAGCGGTTGGCCGAGGCGATGGGTGGGAGCCTGTGGGTGGAGAGCGAGATGGGCACCGGCTCAACATTTCACTTCACGATAGTGACCCGCGCCAGTCCCGACCGGCCTTTGCTGCACCCCAGTCAGGAGCGAGAACAACCGCTGCTCACCGGAAAACGCTTGCTGATTGTCGATGATAATGAGACTAACCGCCATATCCTGGTTCGCCAGGCCGCATCATGGGGGATGGTCCCGCGGGACGTGGCGTCCGGGGCAGAGGCGCTGGAATGGCTGCGGCGGGGGGAACAGTTTGATGTGGCGGTGCTGGATATGCACATGCCCGAGATGGACGGGCTGACGCTGGCGGCAAAGATTCATCACGAACCGCCAACCCGCTGCCTCCCACTGATTATGTGGTCATCGGTGGGGTTGATGAAGGAGGCGGCCCGCAACGCCGGGGTGGACATTGCCGTCTCGCTGACCAAGCCGGTCAAGCCCTCGCTTTTCTACAACGCGCTGGTGAGCGTCCTTTCCCAGGACGACCATTCGACCGAATCCCACCGCAAGCACCTCGTCCCGGCCCGGCCCCAGGAGACGACCATCCCCCATATTGGCCACCACCACCAGCTCCGCATCCTGGTAGCCGAAGATAACGCGGTCAACCAGAAGGTGGTGCTGCGGATTCTCGAACGGCTCGGCTACCGGGCCGATATGGTGGCCAACGGAGAAGAAGTGCTTCTGGCGCTGGAGCACCGGCTGTATGATGTGGTCTTGATGGATGTGCAGATGCCCGAGATGGACGGGGTCGAGGCAACCCGGGCTATCCGCACGCAGTTCCCCGCCGAGCGGCAGCCGCGGATTGTGGCGATGACCGCGCACGCCCTCCAGGGAGACCGCGAAAAACTGCTCATGGACGGGATGGACGACTATATCAGCAAACCGGTGCGGGTTGACGAACTGGTCAAAGCGCTCAAACGCTGCCCGACCTCGGTACGCAGCGAGGTCATGACAGCGGGGCAGGAGATGCTCCCCCCCCCGCTCGACCCGGTTATCCTGGGACAGTTTGTGACGGCGTGCGAGCAGCAGGGGCCAGACCTGTTCCATGAAATCATCCGCACCTACCTGAAAGAGAGTGCAGCGGCGATGTCCAGACTGCACGAGGCAGCCGCCCACCGGGAGGCCCGGCTGCTGCTCCAGGTTGCTCTGGTGCTCAAGTCAAGCAGTGCCCAGATGGGAGCGCTGCCCCTTGCGGCGACCTGCAAGCAGCTGGAGGCGAGTGGTCGGTCTGGCACGCTGGAGGGCGTGGCCGCATTGCTCTCACAGGCCGAGCAGGAATATGCACGGGTTCGGGAGGCCCTGGAAGCGATGCTGGCCGGAGCGGATGGTTCCTGACCTACCCCGCTACTCCTCCCATCGGATGACCTGAACCTGCGACGGCTCGTCGGGGTTCCCAAACACGTAGACCGTCCCGGTCTCGTGGAAGAAGACCATCATTCCCCCTTCGAAACCCTGCACGGTGGCGTCTCCTTCCTCTTCCCGTTCTTCCAGCGCCCACCCCAGGTCGTAGCGCAGGGAGGAACGCAGCCACACCTTGCCGAAGCCCCCGTACGGCACATAGCGGTCTGGTGGGGCATCGAGGTCGAGGTCGTAGGGGTCTCGGGTGGGGTCCCAATCGTCAAGATAGCGCTCGAAGGACATCTCATCGGGGGTGTGGAAGATGGCGAAGATGACCCGCCCCCCGACATCCCCCGGTCCGCGGTAGGTGTCGCCGCGGCTCAACCAGAGCATCGTTCCGTGCTCCATCCGAAGCACGGCGGCCTTGATGGACCGGGACGATGAGGCGGTGGGGCAGCCAAGCTGGTCGCGGAACGGGGTCTCCTGGTAGGCTACTTGCATCGGACGAATGGTCTGGTCCAGGCAGGCGGGCAGGGTTGCGGCGGCTGCGGAGGACTCCCGCACATTCTGTGGCGCGGCGAGGGTCGCTAGCACTTCTTTGCCCAGGTGCCCGAGCAGAATGGGATGGTCGGGAAGCTCTGTGTGCAGTTCCATACGGCGGCGTTCAAAATACTGCACGATCCCCGTCCAGCCATTGACCGTCTCAATGAACGGTTCGGTCACGGGATAACCGAACCGTTCAATGTCGCCATGCTCACGCCAGTAGCTCAGGAAGGGGTCACACAGGCTGTGGCGGGTCAGTTCGGCGTAGACACAGCCCGGCGGCGCGTGGTCAACCTGGGGAAAGGTATCCCAGGAACGTCCCTGAAGTTGGAGCAGATAGACACCGAGGCGTCCGGTCATCATGCCCTGGTCGCCGTGGCTTTCCATGCGGTCACGTTCGAACCACTGCACCGGCCCGGTCCAGTCGCCAAGCGTTTCTGTTCGCACTTCGCTGATGGGAAGGCCAAAGACGGCCAACCCTCCGTTTTTCTCCCAGTAGGTGCGGACCGCTCCGGAGATACAGTGGCCCGTTTCGGAGAAGCAGCGCTGCTCATCCGGTCCGGGCGCGACGCTCTGGGCCCCGACCCCGGGCAGGCGGATGTTGCAGAGCAGGATGGCGCAGAGGGGCAGGACCAGAACACCCGCCAGGAAGCGGGCGTGTTTCATCATATGCATCATATGCATCACCTTTATTACCTTTATCGCCTTATACCACCATCATCGTCCATCCTCGTCTATCGTCCACATCACCATCACCGGGGCGCGGGTTATGTGATGATGGCGTGGGTATTCCTGCCAATATGCCATCTGTTACACCGATTTCTGGGAAGCGTATACGTGTGTGCTGCCGTCGAAGCGGCATCGTCCCGTCGGCAAGGAAAGCGGACAGACGAGCCATATCGAGCGCCTGAACAACATGCTCCGGCAGCGGATCAGTCGCCTGGTGCGGAAAACGTTGTCGTTCTCGTTCTCGAAAAAGGTTGACAATCATATTGGGTCGATTTGGTATTTTGTCCATCATTACAATGCCTCGTTGGCATAAGAAACAGAGGCTATCACTCCGGTGTGCAGGACTACCCGACCGGGTACATGAGGTTGGTGATGCAGGAGTAGGACCGGAAGGTGGTGTGTTATCTGGAATAATTATTGCAACCGCACAAGGGGAAAAATGGCGTTCCCGGTGCGACTCGAACGCACGACCTTCTCCTCCGCAGGGAGACGCTCTAATCCACTGAGCTACGGGAACTCGAACCTGGGTGGTATTATAGCACCCTTTGCCCAATCTGGCAACCCCTGAAAGGAGCCATTCTGCCTACTCCGCTCGCAGCACCAGCAGTGCGAGGGGGAGCACCCCGAAGGGATCAATGCGCTCCTGCTGTTCGCCACTGTCCAGGCACAAGCCAGTAGAAGAGCCGCCATCCAGATTCAGCGCGGCGTCAATTTCCAGGTCACTCGCCAGGAGCCACGCCGCCAGTTCGTGCAGGGTCAGCGAACTGCTTGAGAACGCCAGCAGCAACACCCGCCCGGCCCGGTCGGTGGCTACCACACTGCGGCGGGACCGGTTGACGTTGTTCAAGTGAGGGGAAGCCAGCCCCCCCCCCGGCTTGATGAGCATCGGCCACCCCTGGAGTGCCTCGACCAGGGGTTCATTCGGGTCGTAGGGTTGCTCGACGAGGGAGCGCAGCGACACCTGCCCGGCCCGGTCGACCGCAAACATCCCCCCCTGTCCCTGGTAGCTGGTTCCGTGGGCAACCCCCTCACTAATGACCAGCGCGGTGGCGCGGTAGCTCTCCTCGAAGAACCCTCCATTGATGGCTGCCAGGACCTCCGTCTGTTGGCACAGGGCAGAGAGCACATAGGGGTGGTCGGGAGCGTAGGCCACGCGGAAGCGCACCGCAGAGGGGTCAAGACGGACGATGTGAACCCGGAGCCGGGGCGTATATTCCGCAATCGTGAGGTGCCGCACTTCGACCCCCGGCTCCCCTCCCATCCAGCCAGTGTCCACAGGGGGGAGGGAAACGGGGGTGGGAAGGGGAGCAGGAGGCGGCGGAGGGGGAGAGGTATCATCGGCGGGATGGGGACGGACTGCGACGCTGCATCCGGCCAGGCACCAGAACAGCACCCCAACCGCGCAAAACAGCCACTTCCCCGGACTTCGTCCTCTCCCCATAGCGCCTACCGCTCCTTTCCGCTCATTTCTTTCGCTCCTTCCGGTCCCTCGCCAGGCTTCGGCAGGAGATGCTGCTCCCGGCGGGCAACAATCGCCTCATGGATGCGCCTGCCGATGCGCCATTCTTCGTGGGATTGCTCGTCTTCGAGCAGCAAGCGGACATGCAGCGGCATCGCCTTGCCTTCGGGCGTAATCGAGACCATATTAAAGTAGCCAGTGGTGCAAAGTCGACGATTGCCATTCAGCGCATTTTCGCCGTAGACATGCACCCGGACCACCAGCGAAGAGCGACCCGCAAAGATAACTCGGGCCCGCGCCTCAATAATCTCACTTTCGTAGACAGGTTCACGAAAATCAATATGCTCACTTGAGGCGGTCACGATGGGTTGTCTGCAAAAGCGCAGAGCAGCAATGGCCGCGGTCTTGTCCATCATGGCCATGGCATCGCCGCCGAACATCGTTCGGTAGTAGTTCGTCTGGCTCGGCAGGACCAGGTCGGTGGTGTACACTTCAGGAGCGGCCCGTGCTGGAAGGTCCTCTTCTGTCTGGTTCTGGTTCATCTTCAGGCTCATATATGGATTCCTGCCCGTCACTGGGAGCATCAGGACGGGAGGATGGTATCAGGGTCGATGCCCATCTCACGCAGCTTTGCCGCCAACCGCTGCGCCTGCTGTTCTGCCTTGATCCGCTCCGACCGTTCCTGGTCGCGCTGCTGAAGCAGTTCCAGGTAGGTCAGGAACGGCTCACCGTCCGGGCGAATCAGCTGCAATTCCCCTTCCACCATCTCAAAGTGTATTCCCAGGCGCGGACTGACCCACCCTCGCACTGGCTCAATAACGCGCAATTTCCCGTCTACGCGCTGCCACCCTAGCAGCGAGGGTTCTTCGGGGTCGTAGAGGTAATACTCTTCTACCCCATGTTCATCATAAAATTCAAACTTGCGGGCCATCTCTATGAGACGATTGCCCGGCGACTGCACTTCAAAGACGACCTGCGGCGCAATGCCGCCCTCTTCCCACTGGCGGTAGGAGCCGCGGTAGCCTTTGGGACGACCGAAGACCACCAGGGTATCCGGTGCGCGGGTAATGTCGGGGCGGCCTTTGACCGGATACCAGAGCAAATCACCCGCCACGAACACATCGTCACGGTCGCGGAACAGCGCTTCCAAGCCGCTTTTAATCGTGACGATCCACTCAAATTGCAAGGTGTTATCGGCCATCGGTTGTCCATCACTATCGGGATAGGTGATATCCGTTGTCCCCTCACCATCACGCGGCCCGGGGCGGTGCGCGATGGTGGGGGCCTCCATTTCGGCTACGGGTCCATTCATGAGATTAGCTCCCTCGTTCTTCACTCACACCTACAAACCAGGACCACGAAACTGTCTCCGGGTTTCTGGAAGGATAATAGCACAGGAAAGCGGGGGAGGCAAGGGTCTTCACAGCCGGGCATGCTCAAATGGCGGATAGACGTGGACAGATTCAGTGTATCCCCGCCAGATATGCCAGGTTCTGTTGACAGTATAGGAACTCAGCAAAAATCCATTTGCCAGAGTGAAGCACCAGCATTGCATCCATCTGATTAGCAGTATAGTTGGGAGATACATGAGCAATACCTCGAGATGATCGAAATTTATAAACCACCTCAATAACTTTTGCTATATATTGACGATCTTTCGCATCCAATACATGGGAGACAGTGTTATCTAACAGTTTTTTACGGATATCTCCTACAGACAGCGAGCGATTCAGCTTTCCTGTATCCATTTGGAATAGACATTGTGAAATTGTCTCGCATAGACGACCGCCATCCAGTTCAGCCGGCCCCCAATCGCCCACTACGAAACGCTGTTGCATTTCAACTCACCTTTCGCCAGTGCTCCCACCATTTCCCTTTTCCCATTTTTGCCAATTTCCCCAGAATCGTATAGGATACCCCCAGGAATTCGCATGCCCACACGGTGAGGAGGAAAACCATGGACGAGATCA
>DAOTUF010000379.1:0-5608 GCA_034437495.1 Chloroflexaceae bacterium
GGCGGCGGCGGGATGTGGCTGGACGGTTTTGTGGTCGAGCACCAGACGCGGCGGCTCTCCGAGCAGCGTATTCTCGAAGCGGTCGCCACCGGAGCCGACACGCTGGTCGTGTGCTGCCCCTACGAAGTGTCCCGCTTTGAGGATGCGGCGAAATCGACCGGGAACGAAAACGCCATCCGTGTTCGAGACATCGCGGAACTTATTGCAGAGGCTATCCCGGCCTGACGGTCGAGACCCGAACCGGTACGGTGAACGTGAGGAGCAGGTGACAGGCCATTTCAGAGAGGAGGCATAGACGCATGCATATTCTTGTCGTTATCAAACAGGTTCCCGACCTGGTTGAAGAACTGGAAATCAACCACGACGGCACCGCCCTTGACCCGGACTGCATCAGTCCGACCCTGAACGAATTTGACGACCACGCCCTTGAGGAAGCCCTGCTGCTGAAAGAAGCAGTCGGGGCCCAGGTGACGGTTCTGGGCATAGACACAACCGGCGAACTGGACCAGGCGCTCTACACCGCGCTGGCCAAGGGAGCCGACACCGCAAAGAAGATTGTGGGCGATTTTGACGAAGAGACGCACCTGAGCAGCCACGCCCGCGCCCACCTGCTGGCCGAGGCTATCAAGCCTGTGGACTACGACTTTGTGTTTGTGGGGGTGCAGGCGGTGGACGACCTGGACGGGCAGGTCGCGCCGATACTCGCTACCCACCTGGGCGTTCCCCACGTCGGCGTGGTCACAGCCGTTCACCCGATTGACGGGGTGGTTTCTATCCAGAAGGAATACTGGGCGGGTATCATCGCGGAGATGGACGTGACCCCACCCGCTGTGCTTGGTATCCAGGCGGCTCGCCAGTCTCCGCGCTACGCCCCCATCAGCAAGGTGCGCCAGGTGTCGAAGGAAGCGACCATCGAGGAAATCGAGGCGGGTGCGGTGGATGAGCGCCTGGTCGTGCCGGTGCGCCGGATGTACCTGCCCGAATCGAGCGGGCGAGCCGAGATGATCGAGGGTGAGCCAGAAGAGGTGGCCGGTGCCATTCTGAACCTTCTGGGCGAACGGGGTATCAAGTAGCAGATAGAGATGAAGAGAGGCAAAACCTATGGCACAAGATATCTTTGTCATTGCGGAACATTTGAAAGGCAGCCTGACCGAAGGGACGTTTGAGATACTGGGTGCGGCCCGCACCCTCGCCGACGCAACGGGAGGCAGCGTGGTCGGGGTGCTGCCCGGGCAGGGGGTAGAGCACCTTGCCGCGCAGATGACCGCGGCAGACCGCGTGCTGGTAGTGAATGACGCGGCGCTGGCCAACTTCACCCCCGAAACCTACCTGGCGGTGCTCGAACCGCTCATCAAGCAGCATCAGCCGCGCCTGACCATGCTGCTCAACACCTCGTTCGGCATGGACCTGGCGGCGGCGCTCTCGCAGCGGGTGAGCCTGCCGCTGGTGGCCTATTGCAAAAAGCTGGAAGTGGAAGACGGCACGGTCGTTGCCACCAGCCAGATCTACGGCGGCAAGGTGAATGCCGAATGTGTGCTTGAGGGGCCGGGCATCGTGTCGGTGCTGACCGGCTCGTACCCTGCCGACGCCGGACGGGCCGGGAGTGCGCCAGCGGTGGAGACCATCGCACCGCCGGCCCCGCTCGATGGTCACAAGGTGCAGTTCAAGACGCTGATAGAGCCGGAGATGGGCGATGTGGACATCACCCGCGCCGATATCATCGTGGCAATCGGGCGCGGTATCCAGAGCCAGGACAACATTGGAACCGCCGAAGAACTGGCGCAGGCGCTTGGCGGGGTGGTCGCCTCTTCGCGTCCCGTCACCGATGCAGGATGGCTCCCGCGCTCGCGGCAGGTCGGCAAGTCGGGGATGGCGGTCAAGCCAAAGCTCTATCTGGCGCTTGGCATCAGCGGCGCACCGGAGCACCTGGAAGGCATGAAGGACGCGGGATTGATCATCGCGGTGAACACCGACCCCAACGCGCCTATTTTCGAGGTTGCCCACTACGGGGTGGTGTCGGACCTGTTCGATGTGACCGAGGCTCTGATGGAAAAGCTCTGATGTTGACGGAAAAGCCCTAGCCTGATGAGAGAGGTATGTTGTGCTCACCCTGCCTGAAAAAGTCCTGTTTCTGATAGTCGTACTGCTTTCCCTGTCGCTGACGGTCGCCGGGTTTACCCACATCTTCCGCGCCATCAGCCGGGGCCACGGGGGTCTGCCCTCGTGGGAGACCTTCAAGCGCCGCGTCATCCCGATGACCATAGACATCGTGCTCCAGCGGCCCATCTTCAAAGCCCGCCCCCTGCCGAGCCTGCTGCATGCCTTCGTATTCTTTGCGTTCGGCTTCTATGCCCTGGTGAACGTGGTGGACGTCCTGGAGGGGTTTGTCCACTTCAACACGACTGGTCAGGGCGGTGTCATCGGGGTCTACAACCTGATAGCCGATGTGTTGAGCTTCCTGGGGTTGGTGGGGATGGCGGCACTGCTCATCCGTCGGTTCGTCCAGAAGCCCTTTGCCATCAAGTCGGATGTGCTGCTCCTGCCCGAAGCCCGCACCGGCATTGCCCGCGATTCGCTCATTGTCGGGGTGTTCATCCTGACCCACCTCGGAGCGCGGTGGGTGGGGCAGGCATTCCGCATTGCCGAAGCCGGCACCTTCGACCCCTTTCAGCCCACGGCCAGCGTGGTGGCTCTGGGGCTTTCGGGAGCCAGTGAGACCTTCCTGACCGCCGGGATGCACGTCACCTGGTGGCTGGCCATCGGTCTCATCTTGCTCTTCCTCCCCTACTTCACCTATTCCAAGCACATCCACCTGATGGTCGGTCCGCTCAACTGGATTATGCGTGAGGACCGCCCGATGGGACGGCTCGAAGCCCCGGTGAGCAATGGGCACGTTGGCGCGAGCCAGTTGCAGGATTTGCGCACCTACCAGATTATGGACGCCTATTCCTGCATTATGTGCAACCGTTGTCAGGATGCCTGCCCCGCCTACCTGAGTGGGCAACCGCTCAGCCCGGCGGCGCTGGAAATCAACAAGCGCTACTTCCTGAACCAGAACCTGGGCCGCTTCGCGGGGGGGGACACGGCCACCCCACCCATGCTCGACATGGCGCTGTCCAGAGAGGCGGTCTGGTCGTGTACTACCTGTTCGGCCTGCGTCAACATCTGCCCGATGGGGAACCGTCCGATGCTTGACATCATTGAGGTGCGGCGCTACCTGGTCAACGAGGGCGACGAGCTTGACCCCAACCTGCAAGCCGCGTTGGAGAGCTTCGGTCGGCAGGGCAATTCCTTCAACAAGCCTGCTCGCCAGCGGGCAAAGTGGGCCAAGGGGATGGACGCGCCCATCAAAGACGCCCGCAAGGAGGAGGTGGAGTATCTGTGGTTCGTGGGCGACTATGCCTCCTACGACCCGCGGATGCAGGAGAATACGCAGGTGGTGGCGCAGTTGTTCCAGCAAGCTGGCCTCGACTTCGGTATCCTCTATGATGGTGAGCGCAACGCCGGGAACGATGTGCGGCGGGTGGGCGAGGAGGGGCTGTTTGAAATGCTCGTGGAGCAGAACATGAAAGCCCTGGAGAAGGCCACCTTCCGGGCCATCGTGACCACCGACCCCCATTCCTACAACACGCTCAAGAACGAATACCGCGATGCAGGACTTGACGCGCCCGTCTACCACTATACGGAGATACTGGACGAGTTGTTGAGCACGGGCAAGCTCACTCCCGCGAACCGAGTAGATGCGGTTGTGACCTACCACGACCCGTGCTACCTGGCCCGCTACAACCGCATCATTGACCCACCCCGGCGCGTGCTGTCGGCTATCGGGTCCCGCCTGCACGAGATGGAGCGCCACGGAGAATATACCCACTGCTGTGGGGCCGGTGGCGGGTGCGTCTGGATGGAAGGGGCAGGCGAGGAACGCCCGAGCGTGCAGCGTATCCGCGAGGCCGCGGCGATTGGCGAAGACCTGCGCTACTTTGTGGTGGCCTGCCCGAAGGACATGGCCATGTATAGCGATGCCGTCAAGACCGCCGGCTACGAAGGGAAGATAGAGATTGTGGATATTGCGAGCCTGGTGCTCCAGGCCGTGCAGAAGCCACCAGTGGAACTGGCCGAACCGGAGGAGCGTGCGCCAACCAGGGAACCGGAACCGGCTCAGGCTGAAAAAGAAGTCGTGGTATAGTAGCGGGGCATGGTATAGACGCATAGAGCGTAGCGCTAGAATAGTGGCATAGTAAGGAGAGGCAAAGGAACGATGGCAGAAGTGAAGGGATGTCAACTCCCAGAGGATGTCTATTACTGGCCGGAGAAGCATGTCTGGGCCCGCCTGGAGCCAGATGGCACGGTGAAAGTGGGCATGACCGACATTGCGCAGTTTCTCGCCAAGAGCATTGTGAGCGTCACCCCCCGCGGGGCCGGGAAGAAGCTGAAGCGGGGGAAGAGCGTGGGCACGGTCGAAAGTGGCAAGTGGGTCGGCCCCGTCAATACGCCGGTGAGTGGCGCGGTGCTGGAGGTGAACGACGAGGTACTCGCAAACCCGAAGCTCATCAATAGCGACCCCTACGGGGAGGGGTGGGTCGTCCGCATTCAGCCAGACGACTGGGAGGGCGAAAAGACCTCCCTGGTCATCGGGGAGGAGGGCATTGAAGCCTACCGGCAGTTTCTCGATGCGGAGGGAATTTCCTGCATTGAGTAGCGAGACCGAAAAACCGGTTGAGCTTGAGCCGCCACCGACACCGACGGAGGAAGAGAGAGACACGGATGACATGAGGGGAGGGAGATGAAATCGATACGGTTGTTGGATTTGAAGACGACGCCGCCGTTGCGCTCACAGACGGTCTATCATGCCGTGGCCCACGCGATGACCAGGGACACCCCGGACACCATCATCTTTGTGACCCCGTCCGACCCCTACATCTGCATCGGCTACCATCAAGACCTGGAGCGCGAAGTAGACACGGCTTACTGTCAGGAGCAGGGGTTGCCCATCCTGCGCCGCGAGGTGGGGGGGGGAGCCGTCTACCTTGACAGCGGGCAGGTCTTTGTGCAGTGGATCTTTCACCGCGAGCACCTGCCCGCCTCGCTCGAAGAACGGTTCAACCGCTACATTCAGCCCATCGTGGCCGCCTACCAGTCCCTCGGCGTGCCGGCGGTCCACCGCCCTCTGAACGACATTCACGTCAGCGGGAAGAAGATAGGCGGCACCGGCGCGGCGCAGATAGGCACGAGCGAGGTGCTGGTCGGGAGCCTGATGTTCCACTTTGACCGGGCGACGATGGCGAAGGTGCTGAAAGTCCCGTCGGAGAAGATGCGCGACAAGATTGTCACGAGCCTGGAACAATATATGACCACGCTCGATGAGCAACTCCCCGAGGTGCCCGACCGCCAGGTGGTGCAGCAGCGCTACCTGGAACACTGTTCGGCAGCGCTCGGGGCCGACATCTTCCCCGGCACCTGGAGCGACGCCGAGGAGGAGATGGCCGCCGAGATAGACCGGCGGTTCCTTTCGGACGAGTGGCTCTACCAGAAGGGGGGGCTGCGCCCGGCGAGCGTAAAAATCCACGAGGATGTTCGGGTTGCTGAGTCGGCCTACAAAGCGGGGGGC
>DAOTUF010000380.1:0-3683 GCA_034437495.1 Chloroflexaceae bacterium
TCTGACTGCCAGACCCACCAACATGCCGACGCGCACCTCGACCACGGCCCCGACTGCGATACCAACAACCATCCTGACAGAGACCGCCACGTCTCCCCCGACCGGGACCCCCACCAGTACCCCTTTGCCCAACACCATCTGTAGCCCGCCCACTGACGGGTTGAACCACCCCATGGACGAGGCACGCTGGACGTTTGTGGACCCTGTGGGCAATGCCGGGATGCGGGTGGACGAAGATGGCGTGCATATCAGCGTGCCCGGCGGAACCAGCCACACCCTGTGGAACGACGAGTATACGATGGCACGTCTGATGCAGGAAACCGAAAACGTGAATTTCGATGTTGAGGCCCGCTTCGACAGTATCCCGGTGGGGAATATCGCGCAGCAGGGTATGGTTGTTGAGGGCGTGAAAGAAGGCAGACAACATCTCCTGCGCCTGGAATTCTATAGTCTGGGGAACAGCCTCTATCTCTATACGGGTATCTTCAACGACGGAGAAAATATCAGTGGCACCAGCAAGGACATCAGCAAGGAAGGAACTTCCATCTCAATGCGCGTGCAGCGTCAGGATTCTTCCTGGAACGTGCAATACACCTTCGATGGAGCGGCGTGGTTCGAAGGCATGCAGTTCGATGATACCTTTGAAGTCACCCGCATAGGGGTCTATGCCGGGAATGACGGTACCAACCCTGCCCACACCGCGACCCTGCGCTACTTCATCAACCACCACCCGACCTGCCCGCAGCTCAAGCCGATTATCTACCATCTGGAGCACGAGGTTGCCTTCCGTACGGTGCTCCTGTCGTGGACAACCCACACGCCGACGACGTGGAAGGTCCAGTATGGCAAGGACCGCTCATATGGGGAAGTGCTGGAAAATCCGACGGCAGCCCTTGGACACCAGGCCATGGTCTCCGACCTGGTACCAGGGCAGACCTATCACCTCCAGGTGATCGCCACCGACAAAGCGGGGCGAACCACCTATTCGCCAGACATCGAAGTCCAGATGCCCAGAGCGATTGATGTCTGGTACGGAAACCACCAGACCTTCGGCACCCCGGGCCGCCCCCAACGGTGGGCCAACATCCTGGGACGGGTGAATGTCCCCGACGTTGTCAGCCTGAGCTATTCGCTCAATGGTGGCGCTGTCCAGTCGCTCAAGATGGGACCCGACGGCATACGCCTCCAGAACCCCGGCGATTTCAACATTGAACTGGGCTACCAGGATATAACGTACCGGGACCGAGACCGGGTTTCCCCCGATACTCTGTTGCACGAAGGTCTCAATACCCTGGTCATTGAGGCAACCGACCAGAAAGGGCATCCCTATCGTGAGAATGTGACCGTTGAATGGCTTCCTGAGCAGGTGTGGCCCATTCACGATACCCTGGAGTGGCGCAGCGTGGATTCTCTTGCCAGCGCTGCTGACGTGGTGGACGGACTCTGGAGCCTGAACCCGGCTGACAGCACGATACGAACGGCCAGGCCAGGGTATGACCGTCTGGTTGCCATCGGGTCTATGAACTGGACCAACTATGAAGTCGAAGTTCCCATTGTTATCCACAGCATGGACGTGCTGCGGCGGAACTCGGCAGTAGGGGTGGTGTTGCGCTGGCAGGGGCACTACCAACAAACGAGCCAGGATACGCAGCAACCCCGCGTCGGGTGGGATGAACTGGGCGCATTGTTGCAGTATGAGTATGAGCACATGAAAGGCGAAACCACGCTTTCGATGCTCGGGAATGGGTCCCATCTGGTCAGGCACGAAGAGGGCGTGCCCTATGACCCCGACAACCGGGCAGTCCGTGCGTGGCATCTCGAAAATGAGGTGATCTATATTCTGAAAACCCGCGTTGAGCCAGGCCCCGGGGCGACCAGTCTCTACCATATGAAGCTGTGGGAACAGGGGACCACCGAACCAGATGAATGGGCAATGACGGGACATGGGATGTACTACGTAGACCCTTCCCACCCCGGCGAACTGAAAGAGGGTTCCATTGTGCTTCTGGCGTATAATTGCGATGTGAGCTTTGGCAATGTCTCGGTCCGCCCACTTGCGGGCGAGGAGCAGCCTACCCCGACGCTGACCCCGACGCTGACCCCGACGCTGACCCCGACGCTGACGCCGACGCTGACGCCGACGCTCACGCCGACGGCGGTGCTGACCCCGACACTGACCCCGACGCTGACCCCGACGCTCACGCCGACGGCAGTGCTGACCCCGACCGCCACGGCAACCCCGACACCCACGCTCACCCACACGCCCACGCCCACGCCCACGGAGACGGCGACCTCAACGTCAACCCCCCCTCCTCCTACGGAGAGGCCGACTCTCATCATTCTCCCGACGAGGAAGCCGCGTCCCACGGAGACGCTCACGCCAGAACCGACCCCAACAACGACGCCTACAGTGGAGATAACATCCACCCCAACCCTTACAACGACACTCACGATGGAGCCAACGCCCACGGAGGACGCGACGCCGACGCCCGAACCGACGCCGACGCCCGAACCGACGCCCACACCTGAGCACGTTTTGGAGGACCGTTGAGAATTGTGAGGATTAAATGAAATTGAATCTTGTGTGTCCCTGCTGCGATTCTGCGAATATAACCATGTTCTATGAAGTCGAGAAGGTGCCAGTCCATAGCGTGCTGCTTCTCCCCACCAGAGAAGAAGCCGTGCGTTATCCCACCGGCACAGTACAACTGGGCTTCTGCCACACCTGCGGCTTTATCTTCAATCTCGCATTCGACGCCGCCTTGCAGCGTGAATACGCTGACCGTTATGAAGAAACGCAAGGGTTTTCGCCTACCTTCAACGCCTTTTCCCGTCGGCTCGCCGCTGACCTGGTTGAACGGTACCGCCTCCGCTCCAAACAGATTATTGAGATCGGGTGCGGCAAGGGCGAATTCCTCACCCTGCTCTGCCAGTTGGGAGACAATCGCGGGATAGGGTTTGACCCGAGCTACGTGCGCGAACGCAGCCTCGGACAGGATGACGAGCGCGTGACCTTCGTGCAGGATTTCTTTTCAGAAACGTACCTGAATTATCAGGCTGATTTCGTCTGCTGCAAGATGACCCTGGAACACATTGCACGCCCGTTCGAACTGTTGCAGATGGTGCAACGTCTGACCGCCCGCACCCCCGAAACGGTCATCTTCTTCCAGGTACCCGATATCACCCGCATCCTTCACGACGCCGGCTTCTGGGATATCTACTACGAGCACTGCTCCTATTTCAGTCCGGGTTCGTTAGCCCGATTGTTTCGTCGCACTGGCTTCGAGGTGCTGGAACTCCACAGAGACTATGACGGTCAATACCTGATGATTGAAGCCCGACCAGCCAACGGCAGGAACCCCACCAGCAAAACGTTTCCGGGGCTTGAAAACGACCTGGACCACCTCTCCACCCTGGTGAAGGCATTTCCTGCCGCTTTCGAATACAAACGAGCGTTCTGGAAAGAAACGATGTCCCAGATTCGCGCTCAGGGGAGGCGTGCGGTCATCTGGGGGGCTGGCTCCAAAGGGGTGGCATTTTTAACCACGCTCGGCATTCGTGATGAGATTACGTATGCCGTTGATGTCAACCCCTACAAGCACGGAACGTACATGGCCGGAACCGGGCAGCAGATTGTCATGCCAGCTTTCTTAAAGGACTACCGCCCGGACCTTGTCATCATC
>DAOTUF010000381.1:0-5160 GCA_034437495.1 Chloroflexaceae bacterium
CGTGAGGCAGAGAAGCAATGGTAGAATAGGGTCCATGGTTTTTGTGGTCCTTTCGTTGTTGGGTTTTGATTACCAACGATACCACAAAAACCATGCTCGTTTCCCGGCCAGTTTTGGCGAAGGTATTGAGTAGCACCAACCCTGTCTCAACCCCGGTCCCCGCCCGATTTTCCCGAAAGCTCTCAAGGGAAATCTCGGTGCCACGCACCCGATAGCTGAGCTTCAAGGTTATCTGGTTGTCCAGCAGGGGGTCAAGAATACCCCGCAACTCCTCCAGATATGTTTGTAGCTCCGATGTAGTTCGTGGTTCCGGGGGGATTTCAAGGTAATACGTTCGTCGCACCTTGATGGGAAATACGCCATTTGCAAAGGCTTTCATTTGCTGCATATGCAACTCAATCTGGAAGAGATCTTGTGGAGGGATGACCGATTTGGAGGTTCGGGGATGTTCCACCTCATCACGATGCCAGATCACCCCGATGCCTCGCGCCTTGCACTGTTCTTCAATGAGTTTTTTGGTAATAGCGGGCTTTCCATAGAGATAAAGACGCGGTTTGTGGTTGGGATAATATGATTGGTATGCCAGTACCTGTCCCATCGCATCTTTCCACTCCGTCGCTTCCTTGACTTCATAGACATATTTGCTAGTCAGGACATCTATGCGACCGACCGGGGTCTTTACTTCGCACCTACCACCCTCGCGTTCAGCGAGTGCCTGGGCAATTTCACGTTCCTTCAAGTGTTGGTACAACTCCTTATACCAATTTGCGTTTTGACGAAGAGCGCAAGGGTGGCTACAGAACAGGCTGAACCGCGGTGGAATACCTTACGCCATAATGCACATTGGTATTATACACCAAGGTAGTCCTCAAACGGTAGTGGTTTCACGCCAGGCTCATATTGTAATGGTCAAGAGCCAGCCAGATCCACTGCTTCTGGTCTTTGTCACCCACATTAAGGACCACAGCTCATCACACACAATGGTCAATCGGCACCGACGGCCACGGTCCACAAGGTCGCCATGGCTATCCACTTGAGGAATCCCTTCCACAGCGCCGTTTCCTGGCACACCGTTTCCGAGATACAGCTTCCCACATCCGTCCACTTTCTTGTGGCCAGGTGCAATGGGGGGACACCTGCTGCTTCCGTGGCTTTGCTGCTCCCCGCTTCCCTGGTTTCCCTGGTCCTCCTGGCTTCCTCATTTTATGGTATAATCGGAGCCTGAGAGAGAACCCCCGGCTCACCCGGCTCCGTACGCTGGTTTCGTGGCAATGCTGCCTCCCCACATAATGCTGTGTAGGGTTGTCGTATGGTGCGACCTCACATTAGTATCGGGTTAGCAAGGAAGGTGCCCTATGGCGCTCACAATGGACACCGTACCATGTACGCTTGCGCGTCCCTTCAATAATTACCAGCTTGACCATGCCTACGATGAGATGTTCGACGGGCAGGGGTCCCAGCGGACCCACTACCGCGAACTCTACCAACGGTTGCTCGACCTGCCGGCCGCGGAGATGCGACGACGGCAGCAAGCCGCAGACCTGGCCTTTCTCAACCAGGGAATCACCTTTACCGTATATGGCAACGATGAGGGGACCGAGCGCATTTTTCCCTACGATATCCTGCCGCGTATCCTGACCAGCGACGATTGGCAAACGATTGAGCGCGGATTGACCCAACGGATTGTCGCGCTGAACCTGTTCCTGAAAGACCTCTACCATGATGAACACATTCTGAAGGATGGGGTTATCCCACGACAGCTGGTCTATAGCTGCCGTCACTACCGCCGCGAAATGCGCGGGGTGCGAGTCCCGCGGGATGTCTACGTGGCTGTGGCCGGGACAGACCTGGTCCGGCTTGCCGATGGGCGTTTCGTGGTGCTCGAAGACAACCTGCGTGTGCCGAGCGGCGTGTCCTATATGCTGGCCAATCGGCAGGGGATGAAGTACATCTTCCCGCGCCTCTTCCGCAGCTACAACGTCCAGTCGGTTGACTACTATGGGCAGGCGTTGCTTTCGACCCTGCGGGCGCTTGCTCCGCGCCACCGCCCTGACCCCACGGTGGTGCTGCTGACGCCCGGCGTGTTCAATTCGGCCTACTTCGAACACACCTTCCTCGCCCGACAGATGGGGATAGAGCTGGTCGAGGGGCGCGACCTGCTGGTGCATAACAACGTGCTCTATATGCGAACGACCGCCGGGCTGCGGCGCGTAGATGTCATCTACCGCCGTATTGATGATGACTTCCTCGACCCGCTGGCCTTTCACCCGGACTCCATCCTGGGCGTGCCCGGCCTGCTCAATACCTACCGTGCGGGGAACCTGGGGCTTGCCAACGCTATCGGGACAGGGGTCGCCGATGATAAAGCGGTCTACGCCTATGCCCCGGCCATCATCCGCTATTACCTCCAGGAAGATCCGATTCTGCCCAACGTCGAAACCTACCTGCTGGATGACCCCTCGCACCGCTCCTATGTGCTGGACCACCTGCATGAGATGGTCGTCAAGGCAGTGGGAGAGTCGGGGGGCTATGGGATGCTGGTCGGCCCGCACAGCACCATCCGTCAGCGCGAGGAGTTTCGGGCGCAGGTGCTCGCCAACCCGCGCAACTACATTGCCCAACCGACCCTCTCGTTTTCGCGGGCCCCCTGCTTCATCGATGGGCGCGTCGAGGCGCGTCACGTGGACCTGCGCCCCTATATTCTCTACGGAGACAAGGTGACGATTGTGCCCGGCGGGTTGACGCGCGTGGCACTCCGACGCGGCTCGCTGGTGGTCAATTCATCGCAGGGCGGCGGCAGCAAGGATACCTGGGTGCTCTACCAACCGGACGGAGAGGAGGAAACATCTAGCAATGCTCAATAAGACCAGCTCCCGGGCCACCGAGCAACGGACCACACCCCTCCTGGCTCCCGAAGGCAAGCCCATGCTGTCGCGGGTGGCCGACAGCCTCTACTGGATGGCCCGCTACCTGGAACGGGCCGAACACACTGCGCGGGTGCTGGATGTCAACCTGCACCAGATGCTTGACCAGACCCCGGAGGCGGCCAACCGCCGGTGGGAACTGATGCTCTCGGCCCTGCACGTCACCTCGCTCCCACCCCAGGCCACCCGCGATGTCTACCGTATCACCCACGCGCTCGCCTTCGACCGCTCCAGCAAATCGTCTATCGTGAGCTACATTTCGGCGGCGCGGGAAAATGCTCGCCAGGTCCGCGAACAAATTAGTTCGGAGATGTGGGAGCACATCAACCGGCTCTACCTGTACGTTCGGCGCACCAGCAAGGACGATATCTGGCAGGTCGAACCGCATGAGTTTTTCCAATCGGTCAAGGAGGGGTCCCATCTCTTTCAGGGCATCACCGACTCAACGATGAGCCACGGCGAAGGGTGGCATTTTATCCAGGTCGGTCGCTTCATCGAGCGGGCGATTACCGTGGCCTCGATGCTGGATACCTACTTTGGGGTGTTTCAGGAAGCGCAGAATGGGGCCCCCGTCCTGCCATTTGACTACCTGGTGTGGGTCGGGTTGCTCAAGTCCTGCACCGCCTTTGAAGCCTACTGCAAGGTGTGTACGGCGACGATTGATCCACGGTGCATCGTTGATTTTCTCCTGCTGAATGCCGAATTCCCCCATTCCGTGCGGTTCTCCGCCAACATGGTCCAGAGCGGCCTTCAGGCCATTGCTGCGGCAACCTTTGCCCGCAACGCCGGGCCAGCCGAGCGGTTGGCCGGGCGGTTGCGGGCCATGCTCGACTATATGCACATCGATGAGGTGATGGCAGGCAGCATCCACACCTACCTGGAACATGTCGCCAGCCAGTGCGCCCAAATACACACCGCCATTCAGGACATCTATATCGCCTACCCCATCGAGGTTGCCCTTGGACAGTAGCTTCTATTATGCCATTCGCCACCTGACCAGGTTCCGCTACAGTGCTCCCATCAGCGAAAGCGTGATGGAAGTGCGTATGCACCCGCGGTCGGAGGGTATCCAACACTGCCTGGAATTTGAAATCTCGACCGAACCGGCTGCGCAAATCCTGCACTATCGGGATTATCACGGGAACATCGTGCAGCACTTCGATATTCCGGGCCGCCATGCGCAGCTCACTATCACCACCGAAGCTATCGTTCGGATTTTGCCGCCCGAACCGTTCCCTGATGCGCTCGGCGCAGGGGCATGGGAGGAACTGGACACTATGACGGCCACGGATGAATACTGGGATTTGCTGCAACCAGGCTTCTTTGTCCGCTCTGGCAAGCTTCTGAACGACTGGGTGCGGGAGGTACCCATCTGCCGCGGCGATGACCCGCTGAGCACGCTGCGGATGATTAATGCCACCATCTCAACGAGCTTTGAATATGTGCCGCACAGCACCACGGTGGACTCTCCCATTGATGATGCCCTGCGAACCCGTCGGGGAGTGTGCCAGGACTTCGCCCATATTATGGCGGCAGTCGTGCGCTCTCTGGGCATCCCCTGCCGCTACGTCAGCGGCTACCTGTTCCACCGCTACGAGGACCACGACCGTTCCCAGGATGATGCCACGCACGCCTGGGTAGAGGCGCTGCTGCCGGGGTTGGGGTGGGTTGGCTTCGACCCGACCAACAACCTGGTTGCCGCCGAGCGCCATATCCGGACCGCGGTAGGACGCGACTACGCCGACGTTCCGCCGACGCGGGGGGTGTTCAAGGGCGAAGCCACGAGCGAGCTTGATGTAGGAGTGCGGGTTTCACCAACGGAAGCCCCGATACCTGAAGATGAAGAGTTGCTGACGGAGATTGTATGGTCGCCGCCTGCCGATGAAGGGGAGGCAGAAGACCAGCAGCAGCAGCAGCAGCAACAGCAACAACAGCAGTAACCACGGCCCTCCTCACGCGCTGGTGGAGAGGGACCTACAGGGTCTCAACCTCTTCAAGCGGCAGCCCGGTCACGCGGGCAACCGTCGCCGGGGCTATTCCCTCCGCCAGCATACTCCGGGCATTCGCACGCTTCTCCTCCAGTCGCCCCTCCTCGCGCCCCTCCTCGCGCCCCTTCGCAAAGTGGCTCTCCAGAATGAGCTTCTCGTCGGAAATGCGCTTGAGCGTCTCGTCATACACCTCGCGCTCCTTCGGGGTCATTGCCGCCAGTTCCGCCATCTGGAACGCCTGCGGGAAG
>DAOTUF010000382.1:0-8180 GCA_034437495.1 Chloroflexaceae bacterium
GCGAGCGGGCCTGGGGCTGGCAACGCACCCCAGGGTCTCGTGACCTCCCTATCGGTTGCTCCGAAGAGCGAACTGGTCAACATCGGCTTGCTCTTCACAAGCCACCCGCTTCAGCGGGTGGTCGTTGACATCGCATGGCTTGAACAGTGTGAAAGAACCAATGTAATCGTCAGTATTGTACCACACCATCTTCTCTTTCTCCGGCAAGCTCATAAAGAGAAAGAGAGGGGGTTGGGTAGAGAGGCGGAGGATAGCACAAGAGGGGCGCGGAGGGCGGGTCTCCCTCAGTCGCACACCTCGGCCAGGCCAAGCAACTCGCGGGCCGCGCCGACCACAAAGAACGAACCGGTCACACAGATGAGGTCATCGGGGCGGGCCAGCGCCCGGGCCTGGTCCAGGGCGTCTGCAAGGTGCGGAACGACCCTGAGCCGCTCCCGCAGGGGCAGCGGTATGGCTGCGGCAACCTGGTCGAACCTGGTGCAGGCGCGGGGGTGGGGAGCGTGGGTCAGGATGACCGTGTCGGAGGGCGGCAGCAGCACCGACAGCACCGCCGTGATATCTTTGTCCCGCGACATCCCCACGACCATCAGGAGCCGTTCAAAGGTATACTCCGTTTGGAGTGCCTCCAGGAGCCGACGGACGGCCCCCTCGTTGTGGGCCCCGTCCAGGACGAGCAGCGGAGTGCGGGACACAACTTCCAGCCGACCCGGACAGCGGACGGCGGCAAGTCCCTGTTCTATCGCTTCGTCGGGTACCGCCACCCCGCTGCGGCGGAGCATCATCGCGGCCCCCAGCGCCACGCGAGCATTCTCATATTGAAAGGAGCCGCGCAGGGCCGGGCGTGGCACCAGCGGGTAGGGCAGGGACCCTTCCCCTTGCTGGTCGCCCTCCAGTTCTGCTGCTGCGGCTGTCCAGAGGGGAGCCGCAACCTCGCGGGCAACGCGGGACACCACCGCACCAGCGGCGGGGTGCTGTGGCGCACTGACCACCGGTACCCCGCGCTTGATGATGCCCGCTTTGTCCCAGGCTATTTCCTCCAGCGTCTTGCCGAGCATGGGCACGTGGTCGTAGCTGATGGACGTGATGACCGAGACGAGCGGGGTCAGCACGTTCGAGCAGTCGTAGCGCCCTCCTACCCCGACTTCCAGCACCGCCAGGCTGACCCCCTGCGCCGCAAAGAAGCCGAGCGCCAGCGCAAAGCCAAGCTCGAACGTAGAAGGAACGCCGTACGTTGCGGTGTCGAACGCTCTGACGACAGGCACCAGGTGTTGCACCGCGCCAACCAGGGCTTCCTGACTGATGAGGTGGTAGTCTACCCGGATGCGCTCCCGGTAGCTGTTGAGGTGCGGCGAGGTCCACAGACCGGTGCGGTGGCCGGCGGCTCGCAGCACACTTTCAAGCATGGCGCTGGTGCTCCCCTTGCCGTTGGTGCCCGCCACAATGATGCAAGAAAAGCGCGTCTGCGGATTTCCAAGCGCCGCAAGCAGGGCGTGGACCCGCTCCAGGGTGTGCGGGGAGACCCGCGAGGCAGGCACCATGCGGGGGCCGGGGTCCACGAAGCGGTAGAGATAGTCCAGGGCTTCCTGGTAGGTGGTCGGACCAATGGGAGACATACCGTATACCTGGACTGCGCTACTCCGTTCCCACCTGCCCCACCAACTTGCGGGCAAGGTCTGCCAGAACCGAGGGCGAAGCGACCAGGGCATAGCGGTCGCCCCCCACCCCCCACGAAACCATATCCGACGTAATGGAATAGTGTTCCACCTCCTCCACCCGCACCTCGCGGAGCGCCCAGAGCAACCCGACCATCCGGTCCTCGGGGATGGTCGTCTGCACATACCCGCTCAGGGACCCCGTTATCTGGTCAATCGTCGCCACATTGGTCAGGTCGCCGCGTTCGCGCAGCCGCGCCCCGATAGCCGTCAGCACGGCTTGCTGTCGGAGCGTGCGCATGAAGTCGCTGTCGGGGTGGCGGATGCGGCTGTAGGTCAGGGCGGTTTCGCCGTCCATCTTCTGTGGGCCGGGCAAAAAGTGCGCCACCGTATACCCATAGTCCATCGTCGGGAAGGTAGGATCGTGTAACTCCTTCTCGACCTCGACCGTGACCCCTCCGAGCGTGTCAATCAGGCCGATAAACCCTTCAAAATCAACCACCGTCACGTAGTCGATGGGAATGTTGAGCAGCGTGCTGATGGTCTCCTTTGCCAGTCCCATCCCCCCTCCGGGTGCCTGGTACAGCTCTCCCCAGACATACGCGGCGTTGATGCGCGAGGCTCCATAGCCTGGTATCGTCACCCACAGGTCGCGGGGGAGCGACAGGAGCGCAATACGCTGCTGCTGAGGGGCCACCCGCGCCAGCATAATCGCATCGGTACGGGGGGGGGCCGTCTCGCCGGGCCGGCGGTCGGTGCCGAGAAAGAGCAGCGTCACCGCATCACCCGCGGGGGGAGCTTCTTGAAGCGCAGCGGAGGAAGACGAAGAAGACGAAGCAGAAGGACCGGATGCTTCCCCCGCGCTCGAAGGCGCGGAACCATCGGCCCCGCCGACGGGCGGGAGCGTCTCAATCGTTGGCCAGGCGGTCAGTTCCTCCAGCGAGAGCGATTGGACCGTTTGCCAGGGGGTTGACTGCGGCGGAGCAGGCGGCGGCGAAGCAGGCCAGGGCACGGGCTGTTCGGGCACAGCAAGATGCAGTGCCGCAGTAGGGAGCGCGGGAGGCGGTTGGTAGGTCGGCGGGGGAGCAGGCTGGCTGAGCCTGGTTGGTACACGCCGGGGAGTGGGCGACGGGACCGGCGAGGGTACGCTAGTCGGGGTGTTCGTGGGGGCGGTGGTGGTCGGGGCGGGCGGTAGCAATGGCAGCGATGATGGTACAACCGTGGGTGAAGGCAGCGGCGAGGTTGTTAGAGTAAGCGGCAGGGTTGTCGGTATGGAGGGGGTGGCGGTCACGGTCGCAGCTGCGGTTGCGGTTGGCGACGGCAAAGGCGAAGGCGAGCGGGTCGGGGTGGGACTTGCTGGTTGCGCGGGCAGCGGCTCCAGCGCAACCAGGAATTGCCTGATGGTCTTCGTGGCCGTTTTCGTGGCCGTTCGTGAGGCTGGTTTCGACGGTGGTTTCGGGGCTGTCTCATCCACGGCGAGCAGGCCGGGGGCGGGGTGCTCGGGGGGCAGCGTCGGAACAATCATAGCGGAGACATGGTGATGGGCCCGGACCAGCACCCCTACCAGCCACACCCCCCCTCCCAGAGGAACCCCCACCAGGAACACGAGAGCGATTATCCAGACGAGCCTGGGCACGCGGAACGGAAAGCGGCGGGTAGAAGGAGAAGGCGGGGGGATATCGGGCACATCCCGTCCTGCGGGTTCCGCGGGTACCCCAGGCTCAGTTGCACCTTCATCAGGAGGGGAGGTCTGCGGCGCTCCTGGTGCTTCCCCATCATTGGAGAGACGGTGATAGGCCTGACACGCCGGGCACGCTGCCAGATGAAACCCCAGACGGGCCCGCAGGGGAGTGGCGGAGCCGGGTATCACCCCCTCATCAAGCAGTCTCCGTGATTCGCGACAATCCATTTCCTGGCAGTGTGAATATCTGTAAATAGCGAGACAGAACAGAAAAGACAGAAATCAGAAATCGGATCCGCTCCAATTTCTGATTCCTGCGCCATTCCTCTTCCTCAAATGAGCGCGGCCCGACCGGGGGCAAACTCAGGAAATCGAGACAAATTCCTCAAACTCCTCGGCTTCTTCCTGCTCCTCGCGTTCTCGGCGCTCGCCTCGCTCTATCTCGTGGAGCGAACGCATCCGGAGCAAGTCGTCCTGCATATCCACCAGGACCACATCCCCACTGCGGAAACGTCCCTCCAGGAACCCTTCCGAAAGCGGATCCTCGATGAGGTTGGTGATAATCCGTCGGAGCGGTCGCGCCCCGAACGACGGGTCGTAGCCACGCCTGCCGAGCAGGTCCAGCGCCTCGGGGTTGACCTCTAGCCGAATCTGCTGTTCCCGGAGCTGATCCTGTATGCGATTGAGCATCATCGAGGCAATCAGGCGGATTTCACTGCTGGTGAGCGGCTGGAAGATAATGGTCGAATCCACGCGGTTCAAGAACTCGGGCCGGAAGTACTGCTTGAGCGATTCTTCCACCTTGTGCCGCACGTCCTCCACATCGATGCCTCCATCCTGCTGGCTAAACCCGATGCGGCTGGCACGGCGAATGTGCTCCGTCCCCACGTTACTGGTCATAATCACAATCGCGTTGCGAAAATCCACCCGGCGGCCCTTGCCGTCCGTGAGTTGCCCATCTTCCATCACCTGGAGCAACAGGTTAAAGGCTTCGGGGTGGGCCTTCTCAATCTCATCGAACAGGATGACGCTGTAGGGTTTGCGTCGAACGGCGTCGGTGAGCTGCCCCCCCTCGCCATACCCGACATAGCCAGGAGGCGACCCGACCAGCCGGCTGGTGGTGTGGCGTTCCTGAAACTCCGACATATCAATCTTGATCAAGGCTTCTTCCGAGCCGAACATAAACTCGGCCAGCGCCTTGGCCAGTTCGGTTTTCCCCACCCCGGTGGGACCCAGGAAGATGAAACTCCCAATCGGGCGTTTGGGGTCTTTGAAGCCGGCGCGGGCGCGTCGGACCGCCTTCGAGATGGTCACTATCGCCTCATCCTGCCCCACCACGCGGTCGTGGAGCGCTTTTTCCATCTGCAAGAGGCGGGCCGTCTCATCGCTTTGCAGCCGCTTGACGGGGATACCGGTCCACATCTTGACCACCTCGGCAATATCGTCCTCGGTCACATAGGGACGCTCGACCACCTGCTCCTGGATAGCTTCGACCCCCATCTCCTTTTCGATGTGGTGGACCCGTTCTTTCATGTACTCTTCGCGGCTGCGCAACTCCTCCGCCAGCGCAAATTGCCGGTCTTCGATGGCGGCTTCGCGCTCCTTGCGCAGGGCTTCCAGACCTCGCAGCGCGTCGCGCAGGCGCGGAGGGGTCGTAGACCGGTACATCCGCACCCGGCTGGACGCTTCGTCAATCAGGTCAATCGCCTTGTCCGGGAGGAAGCGGTCGGGCACATAGCGGGCCGAGAGGATAGCCCCCGCTCGCAGCGCCTCATCACTGATTTGCAGTTGGTGAAAATCTTCGTAGCGGCTCTTGATACCGCGCAGGATATCAATGGTATCTTCGAGCGATGGTTCATCCACGGTCACGGGTTGAAAGCGCCGCTCCAGAGCCGAATCCCGCTCCACGTACTTGCGATATTCATCAAGCGTGGTGGCTCCGATGGTTTGGAGTTCGCCGCGGCTCAAGGCCGGCTTGAGGATGTTCGCCGCATCCAGCGTTCCTTCGGCCCCGCCTGCCCCGATAATCGTATGAAACTCATCAATAAAGAGGATGCACCGCGTTTCTTTGATTTCATCCACCACCCGCTTGAGCCGTTCTTCAAACTGCCCGCGGTATTTGGTGCCAGCGACAAGCGCTCCCATATCGAGCGCTACCACCCGTTTATTCTTAATCGAGTCCGGCACGGTGCCCTGGATAATCCGCTGTGCCAACCCTTCGACAATCGCCGTTTTCCCGACCCCGGGTTCCCCAATGAGGGCAGGGTTGTTCTTCGTGCGCCGGGAAAGAATCTGGATGACCCGTTCAATCTCTTGCTGACGACCAATCACCGGGTCGAGCCGTCCCGCCTCTGCCATCTCCGTGAGGTCGGTGCTCAACGCATCCAGGTAGGGGGTTTTGCTCTGGCGCTGGCTGCCCTGCTGCGTCATACGCTCCAGGCTGCCGGAGGAGGTGCCATGGCGCAGCACGCGCATCACCTGGTTGCGCACCTGCTCCAGCGACACCCCGACGATGTCGAGGACGCCGGTGGCCACGCCTTCGCCGTTGCGCACCAACCCGAGCAACAGGTGCTCCGTGCCAATATAGTGATGGTTCAGCCGCCTGGCCTCCTCAATGGCATATTCAATCACCTTTTTCGCCCGAGCGGTCAATTCCTGCTCCGAGAAGCGTTCGCCTTCACCAGCCCCGACAATGAACTCGACGGCATTTCGGGCGTGGGGGAGCTTGACCCCCAGGTCATCCAGCACCCGTGCGGCAATCCCTTCATTTTCGCGGATTAACCCGAGTAAAATATGTTCGGTTCCCACGTAGGGGTGGTTGAATGAACGAGCTTCATCTGTCGCAAGCTGTAGCACCTGCTTGGCCCGCTTGGTAAATTTATCGTAGAGTCGATCAGCCATAGTTCATATTCTCCATTGAAAGCACCACAGGCTCTTCAAACGGCGAACCTGGATACCTCATTATCTGAACCAGAAAGCCCTTACTCCTTCGACGCTTCGTCGTCAGAATGCGGGTTCGCACCAGCTTCGTTCTTCGGGGTGAGATGCAGGCTCAACCCGATGCGCCGGCGTGTTGGATCGATTCGGATAATGCGAGCCTGGACCGTATCTCCTTCCTGCACCACTTCCCGCGGATGCTGAATGCGTCCATCGCTCATTTCCGAAATATGTATCAATCCCTCGACACCTTCTTCAAGACCTATGAAGGCACCAAAGGGAGCAAGCTGCGTAATCGTGCCTTCGACGATCTGCCCAAGGTGGTAGCGTTCTCCTACGGTGGACCAGGGTTCATCCTGCGTCCGCTTGATAGAAAGGGCAATCCGTTTGCGGTCGCTGTCAATACTCAGAATGTAGACCTGGACCTCCTGGCCGACCGCCAACACTTCCGATGGATGATTGATCCGCCCCCAGGAAAGTTCCGAAAGGTGGACCAGCCCATCGGCTCCGCCAATATCCACAAAAGCCCCGAAATCGCAGAGCGAACTAATCGTACCCGTGCAGGTATGCCCTTCTTGAAGCGACGATAGCAACGCTTCTTTCTTTTCTTCCCGCACATCCTGCCGCGCCTGTCGTTCGGAGAGAATGAGCCGGTTGCGGTCGCGGTTGATTTCAATCACCTTGAGCGTCAGGATTTGCCCCACCATACGGGCCATATCCGACTGTTTCTGAGCATCGGTCTCCCGGCTGATACCATCGACCTGCGAGGAGGGAACAAACCCCCGCACTCCGTCCAGTTCCACCAGCAACCCCCCTTTGTTATAGTTGATGACCGGGGCCTCGACGGGGTCTCCCCGTTCGTGGCATCGTTGCAGGTGTCGCCAGCTTCGCTCCTGGCGGGCGCGGTCGATGGAGAGGACCGCATGCCCCTCCCTATCTTCAGCCTGGATAACAAAAACCAGCAGTTCGTCACCGACCTGAAAGGCTTCCCGCTGTTCGGACGTGAGCGATTGCATCTCCCGGAGCTGAACAATCCCTTCGGATTTTGCCCCGATGTCCACCAGGATACCATCCCGGTCAACCCGCATAATGGTCCCTTCGATGGTTTCGCCATACTGGAGCCGCGGATAGTTGGGCGCGGGGTCGGCCCGGAACTGTTCCATCAGCCGCAGTTCGTTTTCCTGGTCCTCTTCTTCCGACATCGGGGAAAGGTTGTCTTGCTCGTCCAGGGAGGGGAGTTCCCCGATATCGTCGTGTTCAAATGTGGTGACTTTTTGTGGTTCCATGGGTCTGCTGGTTTATCAGGAGGCGGGTCAAACCCTTCATCTATACTACAGAAACCATGATCATTATACGTCCATCATGATCAAAACGCAAGGGTATGACCCCGATTCGTCAACTCCGGCGCGATACGGGCCAGGTCCGAGCGCAGCCGGAGCAAAGCCAGTTCCCCGGCCTTGGCCTCCAGCATCACATCAAACGGCCCCACCCCTCGGGCCGCTTCCAGCAAGGCTACCAGGTCGGAGACCGCCACAAAATCGGCGTGCTGCCCGGGTCGGGGAGGCACCACGCGGGCCGGGCAGCCACTCCGCGCCGGGAGCAGGTGGGCCTCGGTGCGGGCCGTGCTCAGGTGGACCTTGGGCCGTTGGTGAGCAGGCCAGGTTGCCAGCGCCAACCCCAGGGCCAGGTCCGGCGGGAACTGGTCGGGGTTGTTCAGGCAATAGTGCAGGTAGTCGAATACCACCGGCACCCCGCACTGCTGGTGGAGCCGGAGCAGCGCCCCCAGACTGAACCCTGCGGTATCGTGTTCGACCACCAGTCGCAGCCGGGCGCGAGCCGAAAGGGTCGCGTAGCGGCGGGCAAAGCGGTCCAGCGCGGCCCGCTCCGCCGATGTTCCTCTCGCCCCTCCC
>DAOTUF010000383.1:0-27850 GCA_034437495.1 Chloroflexaceae bacterium
GCTCGGCTTCATCTTCTTCCCCTCTTCGTAGGTGCGGCCCATTGTGGACGGGCGGGTGGATGTGGTCTATGGGAGCCGCTTTATGGGGCGGCATACGGGGATGTATTTCTGGAATGCGCTCGGGAACAAGGGGCTGACTTTTCTGACCAACTTCCTGTTCAATAGCTGGATTTCAGACATGGAAACGTGCTACAAAGCCATGCGCACCGACGTTATGCGCAGCCTGCACCTGGAATCAAATGATTTTCGCCTGGAACCAGAGATTACGGCGAAGGTGCTGCGGCGGGGCCACCGTATCTACGAGGTGCCGGTGAGCTACCTGGGCCGCACCTACGAAGAGGGGAAGAAGATGAAGCCGAGCCAGGGGTTCTACGCGGTCTTTGCGCTGCTGCGCTATCGGCTGTGGGCGTAGGCGGGAGGAACCTGTACCGTGCCAGCAAGACCAGGGCCAGAGCCAGAACCAGAACCAGGACGACGCATTGCTATGCTCAGTGTCCACAGCAGCCCGCTGGCCCGCCTGGGAAGCAAGGAAGCCGGCGGGATGAACGTCTACGTGCGCGAACTGTCGCGCGAACTGGGGCACCAGGGCGTGCAAGTAGATATCTTCACCCGCCGCAGCGACCCGGATATCCCCACGGTGGTCGAACTGGCTCCGGGGGTGCGGGTCGTCCACGGGCAGATGGGACCCGCAGCCCCCTATGATAAAAACCTGCTGGCCCACCATGTCCCCGCCTTTGGAGAGGAGGTCCGCCGCTTTGCCGAATCGCAAAGGATGCAGTACGATATCATCCATAGTCACTACTGGGTTTCTGGCGAGGTGGCGATACCGCTGCGTCAGCGGTGGCAGTGCCCGGTGGTGCAGATGTTCCATACGCTTGGGGCGCTGAAGAACCGCGTGGCTCGCAGTGCCGAGGAGACCGAAACGAGCCGCCGCATTGCCGTTGAGCAGATGCTCCTGCGCGAGGCCGACGCGGTGGTCGCCGCAACCCCCCTCGACCGCGAGCACATGGTTCGCTCCTACCAGGCAGACCCCGGGCGCATCCATATCATCCCGGGGGGGGTTGATGGGAGCCGTTTTCACCCCGGCCCGCAGTCGGCTGCGCGGGAACGGTTGGGGATTTCCACCGGGACCCGACTGGTGCTCGGGGTCGGGCGGATGGAGCCGCTCAAGGGGCTGGATATGCTCATTCAGGCAATGGCCTTGCTGCACACGCACCACCCATCCTGGCGCGGGTCACTGCGGGGTATCCTGATTGGCGGGCACGCCGAGCACACCAGCCGGGAGCAGTGGAACGCCGAACAACAGCGGTTGGACGTGCTGCGCGGCGAGCACGGTCTTGCCGACGCCATCGCCTTTGTGGGGACACAGCCTCACGAGACGATGCCCGACTATTACGTGGCGGCTGACGTGGTCGCCGTTCCGTCGCTCTACGAATCGTTCGGCCTGGTGGCGCTCGAAGCCATGGCCTGCGGTGCGGCGGTCGTCGCCTCCCGTGTGGGGGGGTTGTCCCTGCTCATAGAGCACGAACGAAGCGGCTTGCTGGTGTCTCCCAACGACCCACCCGCGCTCGCCCACCAGATTGAGCGGCTGCTGACCCACCCGGCGCTCCGCGAAGCGCTCTCCGCCGGGGCGCACCAGCGGGCGCGGGACTACGGATGGAGCCGCATCGCCCGTGCCGTCCAGTCACTCTATCACGCGCTCATTGCCCGATGATACCGTTGACGTACCGTTGACTGTTCCCCTGGTTCCGATTTATCGCCCACCGAACCGGAGCGGCCCGCCCGGAGCGGCTCTAATAGGCTCTGGCAAAGATGACCTGGCGGGTCGTTTCCCGACCGGTGAGGATGCACCGCCCGGCCTGCTCCGGCTGGTCGAAGGGGATGACCCGGATGGTCGCCTTCATCTCATCTTGAATACGCTGCTCGTCTTCCGTCGTGCCATCCCAGTAGCACCGCGCAAAGCCCTGTTCGACGGCCTCGCGCAATTCGGCCCAGGTCGTGATGGCGCGGGTGTGTTCCTCGCGGAACCGGAGCGCCCGGTCAAAAAGGCTCTGCTGCACCGTTTCGAGCAGGCCCACGAGGTGGTCGGTCAGGCCATCCTGCGCCACGATGTGCTTCCCCGCTTTGCCCGGGATATCGCGGCGGGCCACGGCCACACTGGATTTTTCGACATCGCGGGGGCCAATCTCAACGCGCAGCGGTATCCCTTTCAATTCCCATTCATGAAACTTGAAGCCGGGGGTCAGATGGTCGCGGTCGTCTATCCGAAAGCGCAGGCGACCGGGCCAGTCGGCCGTCATACGCTCGATGGCTTCCAGCACCGTGCGGCGTTCGGTATCGGACTTGTAGATGGGAACTACGACCACCTGAGTCGGAGCGATGCGCGGAGGAAGCACCAACCCCTCGTCGTCCGAGTGGGTCATAATCAGCGCTCCTATCAGGCGGGTACTGACACCCCAACTGGTGGTGCAGGCATACCGAACGGTGTTGTTCTGGTCGGTGTAGGTGATATCAAAGGCTCGGGCAAAGTTCTCGCCCATATTGTGCGAGGTGCCGGACTGGAGCGCACGTCCGTCCTGCATCATCGCTTCCAGGGCATAGGTGCGGAGCGCCCCCGCAAACTTTTCCTTTTCCGTCTTCAGCCCTTTGATAACGGGGATAGCCATGTCCTTCTCGGCAAAGTCGGCATAGACCTCGTTCAGGATCATCAAGGTCTCCCGCTCGGCGTCCTCCTCATCGACATGGACCGTGTGCCCCTCCTGCCAGAGGAATTCAGCGGTGCGCAGGAAGGGACGGGTCCGAAGCTCCCACCGCATCACGTTGGCCCACTGGTTGATGAGGAGCGGGAGGTCGCGCCAGGAGCGGACCCATTTAGAGTAGAAGTAGCCGATAATCGTTTCGCTGGTCGGGCGGATAACGTATGGTTCGACCAGGTCTTCGCCGCCGGCCCGGGTCACTTCCGCAACCTCCGGAGCAAACCCTTCCACATGCTCGGCTTCTTTCATCAGCAAGCTTTTGGGGATGAGCAGGGGAAAGTAAGCATTGACGTGGCCGGTGGCCTTGATACGGTCGTCCAGGCCGCGTTGGATGGCCTCCCAGAGGGCGTATCCCGTGGGCTTGAAGACGATACATCCTCGCACGACTTCGGCGTAGTCAGCCAGGTCAGCATGGCGCACAATGTCAAGGTACCACTGACTGTAATCGGTGGCCCGGGGGGTTATTCCTTCTTTGGACATGGGTTCTCAACCTTTCTTCCTGGATGGCCTGACGGTGGACCAGACGAACCATACGCATATGGTTTCGGGCATGGTGGGGCTTATTGTACCATAGGTTTCGGCGGGGAGCTTATCTTTCAGGGCTTCAGCCACCTGTGATTGGTTGCGGTTGGTTTGGTTGTTTGCACGAACGGAAGAAGAGAGTATAATGTTGGGGATGGTCATCTGAAAACCAGTCGAACGAAAACCGGTTAGGACGGGATGCAGGGTAACGTGCGGGTCCCGTTTGGAGGAGTAGGCATGCCTGATACATCTGTTTCATATCTTCTGGAAAAAGCTGCTGCTGGTGAACGCCTCTACTTTGAAGAGGGTCTGACGATGTATCGGGAAGCCAGCCTGCTCGAACTGGGTAAGGCAGCCAACGCCGCCCGTCAACTGCGGGTGCCTGGCAACATCGTGACCTACCTGGTTGACCGCAACATCAACTATACCAACGTCTGCATCACCAACTGCCAGTTCTGTGGCTTTCACCGCTCCCCCCACCACCCCGACGCCTACGTCACCTCGCGGGAGGAGCTGTCCCACAAGATAGAAGAGCTGGTCGCCTGGGGGGGAACCCGTATCCTACTCCAGGGAGGCCACCATCCGAACCTCCAGCTTTCGTGGTACACCGGCCTGCTTGCGTGGCTGCGCGAGACCTACCCGATGATTGAGCGCGATTGCTTCAGCCCCTCGGAGATTGCGAATATTGCGAAGTTGAGCGGCCTCAGCGTGCGCGAGGTGCTGATGGAGCTTCAGGACGCCGGGTTGCAGGGGTTGCCCGGCAGCGGAGCCGAAATCCTCGATGATGAGATACGCAGCCGATTTTCCCCGAAAAAGCTCAAGACCGATAGCTGGCTGTCGATTATGCGCGAGGCGCAAACCCTGGGGTTGAACACCTCCGCGACCATGGTCATCGGCTTCGATGAAGCCTTTGAACACCGCATGCGGCATCTCCAGCGTATCCGGGACCTCCAGGATTACAGCCTGCGCGAGCACGGGAACGGCTTCATTGCCTTCATCTCCTGGACCCTCCAGTACAGCGAACTGGCCAACCTCCGCCCCGATACCTTCAAGAACCGCTATGGGCTGACCCCCCACGACTACCTGCGCCATGCCGCTATCGCCCGCCTGTTCCTCGACAACGTGCTCCACCACCAGGTAAGCTGGGTCACGCAGGGGCCAAAGGTCGGGCAGGTGGCGCTCGAGTTCGGGATGGACGACTTTGGCAGCACGATGCTGGAAGAAAACGTCGTTTCCTCGGCCACGCAGGGAACGCGCCCGTGTATGCTGGCGGAAGAGATTCACGCCCTCATCCGAGATGCCGGCTATGTTCCGGCCAAGCGGGATACGAGCTATGGCATTGTGCAGATTTTCGACGGCACGGAAGAGGAGGCCGAGGCGCAGACGCAGGAGAGCGGGACCGTCTCCGCCGCTGTTGCTGCGGGACCGAGCACAGCAGGGCACGAACCAGCGACGGTCTATCCCCTCTAATACGAGAGAACTACGGGCAGTCCGGTACTGATGTACTATAGCCATTTCCGGCGGGAGATGGTACAATAGAGACAGATAAGCACAAGCGAACAACCACTCAGGGTGCCAACCGAGGTCAACCGATTAGCCGCCTTATTCGTCTCACTCATCTCCTCCTGTACGCCGGTCTTCTGACCGGCGTTCTTTCATATCTGGCGGCTTTTGTTGTCCATGCGGGGTTGTTCCTCTCCCACCCCTACCCCCTGGACTACGGCGAAGGCCCGCTTCTCTCCCAGGTGCGGCTCCTCGTCTCTGGCACGCCCGTCTGGAACCTCTACCGCGACCCGTCCGAACCACCCTATGCGGTCGTCAACTACCCCCCCCTCTACCCCCTGACCGCGGCAACCCTGAGCCACCTCACGGGTGAGGTGCTGCTGGCGGGGCGCGTCGTCTCGCTGCTGGCAGCGGGGGGCACAGTGGTAGCCCTGTTCCTGCTGACCAGGCCCGAAACGTCTGGGGACGCGAGAGGCCACCGCTCCCACTGGCTCCACCCGCTCCACCGCTGGCTGATGGTTCTGCTCCTCTTCACCATCCCGATAGTGCGGGAGTGGTCGGTCGTGATGCGGGTCGATATGCCTGGCGTATGCCTGGGATTGTGGGGGTTGATGGCGCTCCGCTCCCGCCGCCCGGTGGTGGCGGGGGTTTTGCTCCTGCTCTCGCTCCTCACCAAGCCCTCGCTTCTGGCGGCACCCCTGGCGGGGGGGGCCTGGCTCATCCTGGAGGCGCTCCGAGAAGCCCGCTCCCCCGGCTCCCTCTCCCCATCGCCCGGTTCTCCGCCTGGTCGGTGGGCCTGGCGTGCCGTCGTGCTGTTCCTGGCCGTGCTGACCATTGGCGGGGGGGGAATGCTGGTGCTCTTGCAGTGGGCCAGCGGTGGTTGGTTTGTCCTGCACAGCATCACCGCCAATGCCAACCGTTGGGATGGAGCGCTGGCATGGCAGTTCTGGGCTGAACAGGCTCGCCTGCGCGGACCGCTAGGCGTGGCGGGAATGCTCACCATCATCGGCGGGTGGCTCCTGACCCCCCGCCACCGTCGCATCATGCCTATGCTGCCCGCGCTCTACACCCTTGCGGGGGGGCTTCTGGCTATCGGGGTCGGCAAGGTGGGAGCCTATACCAACTATTTCCTGGAGTTCTACGCCGGGCTGGTGTGGCTGGCAGCGGTGGGGGTCCGCCCGCCGGAGATGGGGCAGACCGCCCGACCGCGCCCTTCGCCGCGCCCGGAACGGGTCTGGCCTTCCCTCTCGAACAGCGTGCTGCTGGTTCTGGTGCTGGCAAGCCTGCTCTTCTATCCGCCCACGTGGAGCAAGACGACCCTCCACCGCGCCGGACTGGTCGAACCCAACCCTCCCCAACTGGCGTTTGGGCGCTATGCCCTGTGGGATGAAATAGAACGCGAACAGGCGGTGCTGGCTGCGCTGCGCCGGGTCTTTGCCGCGCTGTCCCGCGAGGTGCAGGCCACAGGCTCCCCCCTTTTCACCGATGTACCGGGGGTTGCGGCAGCGGCAGGAACCGTGGCGCGGGTCCAATTGTTTGAACACCGCCAGTTGCTCGACCAGGGCTACTGGGACCAGCGCTCTGTGCTGCTCGAACTGGCCAACGGCACCCTGCCGCTGGCCGTGATTGACTACCTGGGCAACTGGCTCACCCCGCAGATGGTAGCGATAATCCAGCACCGCTATGCGCAAGATGGCTCGCTCGGAACATTCGACCTGTACCGCCCGGTAGAACCGGGAGCGCGGGTGCCGGTCGATATCCCCTTCGGTCCCCACCTTCGCCTGAGCGCCTACCACCGCTACCATCCAGGGGACACACCCGGGGACCGGCCAGAGGGCAGCGACGGAGTTACGCAAGCACCACCACTCGCCGTAGATGGTATACTGGTTGTGACCCTGGTGTGGGAGAAAACAGCCGGGGAAGATGCTGGTACGACGGGTTTGGTGACGGAAGACCTGGTTGTGGTGCTTCGCCTGACCGACGAGCACGGGCACGTGGTGGCAGAGTCCAACCGTCCGCTGGTGTATGGGTCCCTGCCGCCCGCAGCGTGGCCAGTCAACACGCCCGTGCAGCATATGCAGCCCTTGCCCCTCCCCCCCGACCTGGGGAGCGGCTCATACCGCCTGGTCGTGGCGCTGCGGGCAGCAGGAGATGGACGGACCCTGGGCAGTCCGCAAACCCTGACGCGGGTGCAGGTGCAGGGCGATACCGGCGGAGAGGATGACCAGGCAAACGGCTATATGATACCGGCCCCCTTCGCGCGGGTCTGGGACGCCTGGGGAGGAGCGGCCCGCGCAGGCGTCCCGCTCACGCCCGTGGTCCCGTTCGAGTGGGGGCGGTTCCAATGTTTTGAATATCTGTGTCTGGAGGAGCGAGACGGCACAGTCCGTCCGCGCCCGCTCGGGGCGTGGCTCTACCAGGCTGAGACCCGGCGAAGCTCCACCTGTGGTCATTCTTCCAGCCCGCGTCCAGGTCTCCCCATCTGCCCGGGGCTGTGGGAGGTCTGGCAGGAGTATGGGGGGGAAGAGCACCTGGGAACAGCCGTCAGCGGGGACATCGAACGGAACGGCCTGGTCGTCCAGTGGACGCGCCATGCCCGGCTGGAGCGCTCGCCCGATGGCTCCTATATGGGGGTGGGTCGGCTCGGGGAAGAATTTCTGGCGCTCTCACCGGGCCAGCGCTACGGGTGGCCGGGGGACTAGCTCAGGAGACGTAGACGTTATGATATGGAGGAATGGAATGACCGGGGAACAGGAACGGAGAGAGACCCTGGAACAGGAAATTGCCACCCTGCGGCAGCGTGTGGCCGAGCTTGAAACCAGTGAGGCACAGTATCGCGGGTTGGTCGAAACACAGCGCGAACTTGTGGTGCGGGTTGACCCCGAGGGCCGGTTCACCTATGTGAATGAAGCCTACTGTAGGATGTTTGGCAAGACCCGCCAGGAGTTGCTCGGAGCAACGTTTATGCCATTCATTCACGAGGAGGATTTGCCGTCTGCCCTGAAAGCCATAGAGATGCTCGAGGCCCCTCCCTACCGGCTCTCTATCGAGCTGCGGGCGATGACCATGGACGGGTGGCGCTGGTTGGCGTGGGACGACTACGCCATCAAAGATGAGCATGGGAAGACCATCGAAATCCAGGGGGTGGGGCGAGATATCACCAACCGCAAACAGGCAGAAGAGGCCCTGCGGGAGAACGAAGAGCGCTACCGCAATATGGTTGAGAATGCCACTATCGGGATTTTTCGGACCTCGGTTGAGGGGAAGATCCTGGAAGCCAACCCGACCACCGTGCGCATCCTGAGCTATGCCTCCGAACGCGAACTCATTACCAGTGTTACCAACCTGGCAACTGATGTCTACGCCAGCCCGGAGCAGCGGGCAGCCGTGATGTCTCAGATGCGCGAGCGCGATGGGAAAGCCCAGATGGAGGTGGACCTCCGTCAGCGAGACGGCAGTGTTATCGCGGTCAACCTGCACATCTGGGCCGTCCGCGACAACCAGGGCAACGTCAAGTGGTTGGAAGGGTTTTTGGAAGATATCACCGAGCAGAAGCGCCAGAAAGAGGCCCAGGAATTGTTTCAGCAGCAGATGATTGAAGCGCAGCAAGCCGCACTCCGCGAGCTTTCGACCCCCCTGCTGCCCCTGGCCGACCACGTGATAGCGATGCCGCTCATTGGGACGATGGATGAAGAGCGCACCCAGCAGGTGATGGAAACCCTGTTGGAAGGGATTGCCCGCTTCCAGGCCGATATTGCTATCCTTGACATCACCGGCATTCGCGTGATTGATACGCAGGTGGCCCAGGCGCTCATGCGGACGGCCCAGGCCGTGAAGCTCCTGGGGGCCCGGGTGGTGCTGACGGGCATCCAACCCCAGATAGCCCAGACGCTCGTGCATCTGGGGGCAGACCTGGGCGGCATCGTCACGCGGAGTACCTTGCAGAGCGGCATTGCCTTCGCCCTTCAGGGGGAGACGTAGCAAAATATCCCCGCTGGCGTGGGACGTGACGTGGTACAATGAGAAGTGGTCATAGATAGCTTGCCAGAAAACGAATGATGGAAGGAATTGCCCAATGACGATGACTGAGAAGGAATCCGGACCTCAACCCCGAACCCGGCGCTCGAAATTTCAACCCGTCATCATTGCCACCATCATCCTGGCGGTGGTTGCCGCGGTGGGCCTGCACTTCTTCATCATGCCCATGTTCATGAATGCGCCGCAGGTGGTGTAGACTATCCCCCCCGACGGCGCGACCAGCGTCAACCCCCGCGCCAGCATCCTCATCGAATTTGACCAGTGGATTCAGCCTGACACGGTTGCGCGGGCCGTCCAGATAGAGCCACCCGCCGACCTGACCGTCGAGAGCCAGCAGCGTACGACCATCGCCTTGCGCCCGGAGGGGGGGCTGGAGCACGGCACCACCTACCGCCTGACGCTTGGCGCGGGGGTGGCCAACATCGCCGGAAACTATACGAAGGAGCCGCTCACGCTCACCTTCACCACGGTTCCCTACGTCGGAGTGACCAGCGTCTCGCCGGCGCGAGGAGCCGATGACATCTCCCTGAATACGCCGCTCGTGGTTGAGTTCGACACGACGGTCGTCGCTACCGATACCGTAGAAGCCTCTGCCGACGACCCCGAGCTTGCCGCCACCCTGCCACAGCCGCTCGCGCTGGAGGCGGAGCGCGTCGGGAGCGTGGAGGGGGTCGGGCGCTGGCTCACCCCTTCGCAGTTCAGCTTCTTCCCGGAAGGGGGGATGCGCAACGCCACCACCTACACCGCCACCGTGCAGCGCGACCTTTCTTCTGATGGGCCAGCCCGCCTGGAACAGCCGGTCGCCTGGACCTTCACCACCGCGTCGGTGCTGCGGGTCGAGCCGCGCCCCCACGATGGCGCGTCCGACGTCGCGCCCGGTGTCCCGGTTGAGGTGCGGCTGACGCCCGACATTGACGTTGCCGCAGCAAGTGGTTACTTTGGCCTGTACCAGACGGACGGTGATGGTCCCGTTGAAGGACACGTCACGACGAGTGGCGAAAGCTTGCTCTTCCACCCGGACGCCCCCCTCCAGCACGCCACCACCTACGAGGCGCGGTTGCTGCCCGGCATCCCCTCCACCACGGGCAACCCGGTCAATACCCAACCCCTTGCCTGGCGCTTCACCACGATGGGCGACCTGGCAGTGGAGCAGGTGGAGCCGCATTCCAACACCGTCGGAGTCAGTCTGGATACCCGCCGCATCAGCGTGCGCTTCAACCACCCCGTGGTCGCGCTGACCACCGTGGACGCTCAGGAGAGCCTGCCCCACCCCCTCACCATCACCCCGGCGCTGGAGGGGGAAGGCCACTGGCTCGACACGCGGACCTATGTCTACTCCCCTACCGAAATGCTGCTGCCCGGTACGACCTACCAGATGCGCGTTGATGACAGCCTGGAAGACCAGGCCGGGAGCACCCTGCCCGCGGATTATACCTGGCGCTTCACCACCACTACCCCGCGGGTCGTCAGGAGCACCCCGGAGGATGGCGCAGACCTGGTCAGCCCGGTCGAGCCGCTCCACGTCGACTTCACGATGCCGATGGACGAAGACAGCCTGCAAGCTACGCTTTCCCTCCGGAACACCACTACGGGCGAAACAGTCCCGTCCACGGTTTCCCTCTCCGAGGGGGACCCGGAGGAAGCCACCCTGACCCCCGCCGCTCCCCTGGAGCGAGGAACCAGCTATGTTCTCACGGTCTCCCCCGGTGCCCGGGCGCTCCGCGGCTCGGCGGAGACGGAGCAGGAATACCAGGCGACCTTTCGGGTTGCCCCGCTGCCCCGCCTGGTCAGTTCAAACCCGGCCAATGGCGAACAGGATGTTGATTCTTCTCGCACGCTCGAACTCACCTTCAGCGCCCCGATGGAGTGGGGCACGGTCTTCCGCCACCTGACTATCGAACCAGAAGCCACCATCGTCCAGACCAGCACCCACCGGACCAGTGCCTACATCTATGCGCAGCTTGAGCCAGAAACCAGCTACCGCCTGACGGTCGGGACGCAGGCCCGCGACGTCTACGGGGTTGCCCTCCAGGAGGAGGCAGCCATCAGCTTCCGCACCGGGCCGCTGCCGCCCTCCCTCTCGCTGGTGGGAGCCAACCGCATTGGCGGCTACCACACCCATACCCCCACGCGCGTGCCCATGCGCCATGTGAACATTCCGGAAGCTGCCTACCGCCTCTACCGCCTCACGCCAGAGCAGACTATTCAGCTTTTGACCAGCTACGACGCCTGGAGGACCTTTCAGTCCGAGCCGTCCATGCTGGTCGCTTCGGACACCATCTCCCTGGGAGGCGAGCGCAACCAGCAGGCCATTGCAATGCTCGAACTGGGGCAGCTTGAAGCCGGCCTCTACTACCTCACGGTGAACGACACCTCGCCGCAAACAACCAACACCGGTATCCACTCCGACCGCCAGATTATGGCGGTCAGCCCCTACGCCCTCACGGTCAAGCGCAGCGCCGAGCAGCTTTTTGTCTGGGCGGTAGACCTGGACACCGGCCAGCCGGTGGAGAACCTCCCGCTCACTGTGGCCTACTCCCCGGAAGATGGCGAGGGCTTTGAGTCCCGCGACCTGGGGCAGAGCGACCACCAGGGAGTCTGGCAGGAAGACCTTTCCGAAGGGTCCGTCTATGCCCCCCTCTTCCTGTGGTCCCCCCCCGACCCGGAAGGCGACGAGAGCCGCTTTGCCTTTGCTACCACAAACTGGGACGACGGCATCGGGCCGTGGAGTTTTGGCCTGCCCGTGGAATACGAGCGCACCCCCTTTGTGGGGACGCTCTTCACCGACCGCCCCATCTACCGCCCCGGCCACCTGGTCTCCATTCGCGGGGCCGTGCGGACGACCGAGGGCGAGACATATCACCTGCCCGACCCGGAGCAGGAAGTCCACCTGCGAGTGAGTGACCCCCAGGGGAACGAACTGCTCGAAAACACGCTCCCCCTCAGCGAGTTCGGCACCTTTCACACCAGCCTTACCCTGGACGGGAGCGCTCGTCCCGGCTCCTACTCCATGACCGTGCTGGAGATGAATGAGGGGATGCCGGGGAGGGAAATGGCCTATGGCTCATTCTTCGTGGCCGAATATCGCAAGCCCGCGTTTGAAGTCAGCGTCACCCCCGAACAGGCGGACTATGTCCAGGATGAGACGATGGAGTTTGACATCTCCGCCAGCTACTACGCCGGGGGAGCCGTCGCCAACGCGCCCATCCACTGGCGGTTGTTGTCCAGACCGTACACCTTCCAGAGCGAGACCGCCCCGCAGTTCAGCTTCGACAACCCCGACGATGCCTATGCCTGGTATCGCGGCGACGAGCAGCGGTCAGGGGGGGAACTGGTCAGTGAAGGCACCGCAACCACCGATGGTCAGGGCACCTTCTCCCTGAGCCTCCCGGCCCGGCTGGAAGATGTTCTTGAGAGCCAGCAACTTACCCTGGATGTTGAAGTCACCGATGTGGACGAACAGGTTATCGCCTCCCGCGCGACGGTGACGGTGCACGCGGGCACGTTCTACGTCGGGCAGCGGCCAGAGGGCTACGTTGCCCGCGCCGGCCAACCCCAGGAGGTCTCCCTGCTGACCCTCGACGTCCACGAACAGCCTGTGAGCAACCGCGAGGTCCAGGTGACGGTCTCCAGGCGCGAATGGTACACTGTGCGCGAGCGGGGAGACAACGGGCGTATGTACTGGACCTCCACCTACTCCGAAACAGAGGTGGACCGCCGCTCCGCCACCACCGACGAGCAGGGCCGCGGCAGCATCACCTTCACCCCCTCCGAAGGCGGCTCCTACCGCATCCAGGCCGAAGCGCAGGACGACGAGGGGCACACCATCCGCTCCAGCGTGTTTACCTGGGCCTATGGGGGAGATGTCTTCTGGGGCATCGACAACACCAACCGCATCGACCTGATTGCCGACAAAAGCCGCTACCGCCCCGGCGAGACGGCCAGCATCCTGGTGACGGCTCCCTACGAGGGGATGACCGCGCTCGTCACGCTCGAACGCGCCGGTGTGGTGGAACACCGCCTCATGACGCTGCCAGACACCTCCGAACTGCTTGAGGTCGATATCACCGCCGACCATGCCCCGAACATCTACGTCTCGGTGGTGCTGGTCAAGCCCACGCTGGAGGAACTGCCGGTCCCCGACGTGCGGGTCGGGATTATTAACCTGCCCGTCTCCACCGAGGAGCAGGAATTGACCATCGCAATCACCCCGGACCAGGAAGACACCGCCCCCCGCGAAGACGTGACCTATACCATCAGGGCGACGGACCACGCGGGCAACGGGGTGCGGACCGAACTTTCGCTCGCGCTGGTGGACAAAGCGGTGCTGGCGCTGGCCGACGACCCCAACCCCACCCTGACGCAAGCGTTCTACGAAAAGCGTCCGCTCGGGGTGCGCACCTCCCAAACCATCATCGGGCTGGTGGACCGCGTCACGCTCCACCTGGAGCCGGGCGAAAAGGGCGGCGGCGGAGGGATGGCGGAAGAGGTGCTGGCGCGGCGCGACTTCCCCGACACGGCCTACTGGAACCCCGCGCTCGTGACCGACGACCAGGGCAACGCAAAGGTGACGCTGACGCTGCCCGACAACCTGACCACCTGGCGCTTGACGGCGCGTGGCCTGACCAGGGATACGCTGGTGGGGCAGGAGACCAGCGACGTGGTAGCAACGCTGCCGCTCTTCGTTCGCCCATCGCTGCCGCGCTTCCTGACCGCGGGCGACCTGCCGACCCTGCAAGCCGTGGTCCACAACACCACGCCGAGCGCCATTGAGACCGATGTGACGCTGGAGGTGGCGGGTCTGCACCTGGACACCCCCGTGCAGCAGACGGTTGAAGTCCCCGCCAATGGGCAGGTGGTGGTGCGCTGGCAGGCCGAGGTCCCCGCACCGGGCCAGACCGACGGGCAGGTCACGCTGCGCTTTTCGGCGGTGGGGGGTGGCCTGAGTGACGCGGTTGAAAGGGTCCTGCCCGTTCAGTGCTTCCTGACGCCGGAGGTGGTGGCAAGCGCCGGGCAGGTGCGAGACACGCCCGTCGTTGAAACGCTCTCGTTCACCGTCCCCGAGACGCGGACCGCCGAACCCGGCTCGTCGGACCGCCCCCCCGACCTTGGCGAGATGAGCCTGGAACTGGTGCCCTCACTGGCGGCGGGGGTTGAGAGCGGGTTGGACTATCTGGAGCACTACCCCTATGGCTGCACCGAACAAACCGTCAGCCACTTCTTGCCCAACGCTGTGACCTACCGTCTGTTCAAGGACCTGGGTATGGAGCACCAGGACCTCAAGACGGCGCTGGAGCGCAATCTTTCCGAAGGCTTGCAGCGGCTCTACCACTTGCAGAACCTCGACGGCGGGTGGGGGTGGTGGGCTTCGGAGCGCAGCCACCCCTACCTGACCGCCTACGTCGTGCAGGGCTTGCTCGAAGTTCGGCGGGCCGGGTATGGCGTGGACCAGCAGGTGTTTGACCGCGCTCTGGCCTATCTGGAAGAGGTGCTGGACGGCGTTCAACCCCTGTCCCCAGAAGAGACCGGGGGAGACGGACGAACGGTTTCGTTCGATGACCTTTCGCGCAACACCCGCGCCTACGTCCTCTTTGTGATGAGCGAAGCCGACCGACCCGACCGCGGGCGCACCATTGCGCTCTCCGAGCAGCGGGAGGCTCTGGGTATCTACGGGCGGGCCTACCTGCTGATGACCCTGGACAACCTGGGGCAGGAGGAGGAACGCGTCCGGACGCTTATTGGCGACCTGATGGGACGCGCCATCCTCCGCACCACCACGGCACACTGGGAAGAGCACGAAACCCACTACTGGACGATGAGCAGCGACGACCGCAGCACGGCGCTGGCGCTGCAAGCACTGGTGCGCACCGACCCGGACAACTTCCTGGTGCCCAACGCCGTGCGCCACCTGATGCAGCGGCGCGAAGACGGACACTGGCGCTCGACCCAGGAAACCGCGGTCACGCTCATGGCGCTGGCGGAGTACCTGGCACAGAGCGGCGAACTGGAGGCCAGTTACACCTACCAGGCCACCCTGGATGGTCAGACCATCGAGCAGGGCAGCGTCAACCGCGAGAACCTGGACGAGCCGGTGACGGTGGTGGTCGCGCTGGCCGAGATGATAGCCGGCCAGCAGCCAGCGGGCGACCAGCAACATACGTCCTCGCTCACCCTCCAGAAGGAGGGACCGGGGCGGCTCCACTACTCCCTGCGCCTGCGTTCCTACCAGGATGCCAGCGAGGTGGAACCGTTGGACCGCGGCATGGCCGTTCAGCGGGACTATATTTCCGTGGACCAGGACACGCTGGAGCCGACCGGTGCGCTCATCTCTGAGGCGCAGGCGAGCGAGGTGGTGCAGGTGCGGGTGACGCTCACCGTTCCCGACCATGTTTCCTACCTGGTAGTCGAGGATATGCTGCCCGCCGGGTTGGAGCCGCTCGACACGAGCTTGAAGACGGTCAGCGACGCGGTGCAGGAAGGGGAACTGGCGGAAGAGGGCGAGGAAGAGGACGAAGACGAGGTCTTCCCCTCCTGGCGCTACTTTGCCCAGACGGAGATCCACGACAACCGGGTGGCCCTGTTTGCCACGTACCTGACGGCAGGGACCTACCACTACACCTACCTGGCCCGCGCCACCACCGCGGGGACCTTCCAGACGCTTCCCACGCTGGCCTACCAGATGTATGCCCCGGAGGTGTTCGGGCGCAGCAGCGGGACGCGCTTTGTGGTGCGGTAGCGGGGGGGACTGGGTGATGATTGGGAGTGCTACGTCGGTCAATGGCGTACGTATTCGCCTTACCGCTGAGCGGTGGATACATATTGTGAGTGGACACGGTGAGCTTGAAGGAATGGAGCAGGAAGTGCTTGGTACCGTGGCTCAGCCGGAACGCATTGTTTCTGGTGGTGCAGGAGAGTTTTTGGCAATACGAGAGACAGAACCAGGAAAATATCTGGTTGCGATTTACCGCCAAGAGAGCAACGATGGTTTTATCATTACGGCTTTTTTGACGCGCCGTGTCCAATCTCTGAACAAGAGGCACCAGTTATGGCCATAAGAGATATGCAGCCCTACCTGAGTATCGTACCGGCTGTGAAGCAGACCCCGCAGCACGCTGTGTGGGTTGCGTATGACCGCGAAGCCGATGTGCTCTACGTTAATTTTACACTCTCTAATCAGGCAACAGATAGCGAAATGACCGATGATGACATCATTGTTCGATATCATGATAACGAAGTAATAGGGTATACTATCCTCCATGTGAGCACCAGGACCGGGGGCGAACTCACGGCCTAGCCCGGTCAAGGTCATGGCGCTGGCCGGTCCCCCTGCGCCTGCTCCCGGCTCTGCGCCTCCTCTCGGCGGTCGTCCCTCCCCCCGCTGGCCTGGGTGTGGGGGTGGGACAGGAAGAGGGGGAGCGAGACGGTGAAGGTGCTTCCTGCGCCGGGGGTGCTCTCCACGGTAATGCTCCCGCCGTGCTTCCGAACAATCTCCGCACTGATGGCCAACCCCAGGCCGGTCCCATCCTGCCGGGTCGTCACGAACGGCTCAAAGATACGGTCCCGGAGGGCCGGGTCAATCCCGCACCCCGTATCGCTGACCACGACCTCCAGGGTTCCGCCTATCGAAGCCGGTAAACCACTGGAAAGCCCTATAGGGATGCTCTCGCGGACCACGCGAGTCGTTATCCGGAGCGTGCCCCCCCCGGGCATCGCGTCGCGGGCGTTGGTGAGCAGGTTGAGCAACACCTGAGTCAGTTCGTGGGCATACCCCCGCACCGTCGGGATAGAGGGGTCCAGGTGGTAGACCATGGTCACGTTTTGTTCGTCGAACCACTGCCGCGTGAGGAGCAGCGACCGCTCAATCAAGCCGTTCAAGTTGACCGGGCCGGGCATGGTCATCCCCGGGCGATACAGGTCGAGCAACTGGCGCACGATGTCGGCCACCCGCTGCACCTCGTCCATCGCACGCGCCAGAAGCTTGCGGCGTTCTGCCACAGTTCTGGTCCGCTGTGCCAGGCTGAGGGCCGTCAGAATGGCCTGAAGCGGCGTATTGACCTCGTGCGCGACGCTGGCCACCAACCGCCCGCTGGCCGCAAACCGCTCATTCTGTATCATCCGGGACTGCAACTGGACATACTCCGTCACATCAACCGCGTGGAGAATAAGCTGCTCTATCCGTCCATCCGGGCCATTCAGCGAGATAGCCCGAATATCAAGCACCTGCGTTGTTCCGTCGGGGGAGCGGTAGGAAACGCGCTGCTGCTGGCCCTGGTGCCCTAGCGGGTCTTCGAGGATGGTCGCAGGCTGGCGGTCCCTCCCCCAGGCCGTATGCTGCTTTTGCCACACCTCCTCCCACGGTCGTCCTACCATCTCCTCGGGCGTGCCACCAAGCAGCACAGCCAGAGGCCGGTTTACCTCCTGCACATAGCCCGCATGGTCGAGCAGCAGTAAGCCATCCTTCAGGTTGTCAAAGATGGCCCGCAGCAGGTTGCGCCCCCGTCGCAGCCATTCGTTCATCTTCTGCACATCGGCATACGCGGCCTGGATCAATTCCTCGGCCTGCTTGCGCTCGGTGATGTCAATATTGGCCGCCTGGATAGCTGGTTGGCCTTGATACTGAATGACGGTAGCATGCGACTCGACCCACCGCACCTCCCCATCCTTGCGAACAATGCGGCACTGGCAGCGCAGCGGCACCGTCGGGTTCATCAGGCACAGTTCAAGATAGTCTTGCATGCGGAGGCGGTCATCCGGGATAATCCACTGGCGGATTTCCGCCGGGGGCATCGTGGTCATCTCTTCGAGCGAATACCCCGTGATGGTGCTCATGGCGGCGTTGGCAAACACCACCCGCTGGTTCTGGACGATGAAGAGACCTTGCAGCGAATGGTCTATCAGGGCGTGGTAGGCTTCTTCGGTCTGCACCCGCGCGGTCACATCGTGGATAATCCCGATGGCTGAGTGGGGGGAACCGTCGGGGCCGGAGAGCACCGAGCAGTTGAATTCAGCCAGAAACCGCGTCCCATCGTTCTGCTGCATCGTGTAGACCGTCTGCTTCAAGGTTCCCCGTTCCAACAGGGTATGAAAATCAGTCACGGCCCGCTGGTAGTCCTCCGGGGCAAACAGGTTGAGGATGTTCTGCCCGCACAGTTCGTCTTCCCGCTCATACCCGAAGAGGGCCGCCGCCTGCCCATTGCAAAAGGTAATCGCTGCATTGGTATCAACGATACCAATGGCATCGGTAGATGCCTGCACCAGGGCGCGGTACCGACCTTCCTGCTCGGCAACCTGTTGGGCGAGCCGTTCGTTCAGGGCGCGGACCCTCGCCTCTGCCCGGTGGCACTCTTCGATTTCCCGTTGCTGCGCGGCATTGATTTGAACCAGGGTGTGCAGGCGTTCCTGAACGTGCTGTTCCAACTCCTGCCCGGTCAGATGCAGCCCGGCATCCGACTGGCGTTGGAGACGGCTTTCGTCGGTCATAGGGTATGTTCCTCCCCCTTTCCACTCCATGTCCCGCTCTCTTGAAGGTTCGTGCATGTGGTATGCTTATAAGGCAAGGCAGTTGAGCCGGAACCAGGGAGGTGCGCTGGCTCCCCGCTCTTCGCCAATGCTTCCATTATATCCATCTTTTCGGCCTTCTGGAGAGACCGCATCGGAAGAACGCAGGCCCAAACCCGAGCAACAATCGAATCGAAAGGAGTCCACACGATGAGTACGACGGAACCAAAAGGAAAGAGTTGGTTTGGACGAAACTGGAAGTGGTGTTTACCGGTCGGGTGTCTCGGCGTCCTGGCCCCGGTCGTCGCATGTGTCGCCCTGGTGTTCTTCGGGGTCTTCGGGGCGCTCAAGTCTTCGGAAGTCTATCTGGTAGCGGTTGAGCGGGCCCAACAGGACCCCCGCGTGACCAGCGAACTGGGCACCCCCATCGAGCCTGGAATGATGGTCAGCGGCTCGATCAGCCTGGAAAACTCATCAGGAGAGGCCGAGCTTTCCATTCCGCTCTCCGGCCCCCAGAACTCCGGCACGCTCCACGTCGTGGCGCAGAAGAGCGGCGGAACGTGGACCTATTCGGTGATGGAGGTCGAAGTGGAAGGCAGGGCAGAGCGCATCAACCTGCTTGAATGAGGCAGCGCCAGACGGGTCTATCCGTATCTGTAGGCGCGGCTCTCCTCCCGGCCTCTGCTCTTCCAGGGGGAGGGCCGCAACTCCGGTGGGATGCGGGGTCTGCTGGCACTGCTCCTTCCTCCAGCCCTCTCATGGCTCCATCGTCAACCGGCTTTCGAACTCGGCATACTTCTTCGGATTCTTTTCTTTCAAAAGGGCAAGCAAATCGGGAAACTCACTCTTTTCATCGCAATATTGAACCCACCGGCGTATCTTCGCCTGTTTGGACATTTCGGGGGAAAAATCGTCATACACCTCCCGAAAGTGGTAGAAGCAAAGGTGCTCCACCTCCTGGGCACTGAACCCCTTGTTGATAAGCTCCTGGATAGACGGGATGTTGTAGGCAGGAATACCTTTCTTCATAGCTCCTTTCCTTTCGTGCTCATCGTGCTCATCGTGCTCATGCGCTCTGGTTTCGTTATCGGGGGGCGGAGGAGGAGGGGACTCCGGCTCGTGCCAGAGCTGCCCGTCCCGCATCCGCAGAAAGAGCACCGGCAGCCACCACTTGCTGGAGATGCCCATACTCCTGCGGGCCGCGGCCATGGCGCGGTCAATCGCTCCGTCGCGGTGGAGTTCCTCAAAGAAGGGAGGCAGAAACTCCTGGACCGTCTGGATGGGGACGTTGCCGTGCATGGCAACCACCGCGCCGATGCCTGCCTCCGTCACCAGGCGCGGGCCGAAAGCGGCAAGGGCAGAGCCGTCGGAGCGGTCGCCCGCACTCTGGCAGGAAGCCAGCACGATGAGCACCGGACGGCGCGAAAGCTGGCAGAGCCACTGCACCAGGACCCCGCTGTCAATGCGGTCCGTTTTCCCATCCTCCTGTTCGAGGAAGAGGTAGGGCCTGCCATCGGCAAACATCCCGTGACCCACCAGATAGAAGACCGAGTAGGTATCGCGCAGGTAGGTGGCAATGGTGTTCAGGGTGGGGGGCGGCCCACCCGTCTCCCGTGCCAGGACCGTCACCTTCTCCCCGGCGATGCCCTTTTCCAGTGCGGTCCGGGTGCGGCGCACCTCTTCAGGCACATCGATGGGGGCAAGGTGATAGTGCTTGAGGTCGGTCGGGTTGGCCACCACTACCAGCGCCCGCATCTCGTCCCGGGAAACCACGGGAAGAGCGGGAGCCGTGGACCTGCTCGGAAGGTAGCGCGAGAAGCGGATGTTTTCATTCTGGCAGATAGCCCCACCTTGCTGAGGGTCTTGCAGCAGTTCCCAGGGAAGACGGTGCAGACGTTCGTGCTGCTGGTCGAGGTCCAGGCGCAGATGGACCCGCAGCGGGGGGGGAGGACGCTGGTTGCCCTGAGCACCCGCCAGGGCTGTGGCCCGCGCCCACCCTCCATACACCCTGTTATGCTGGAAGATGATATCGGTCAGGGTGCGACCGCTCTGCACGGGATCGGTGGTCTCGGCAGTGGGCAGCTGCGCGGGGTCGAGCGTGAGCGGGATGTCCGAGGCGAGCACCTCCTCCTTTTCCGGGGTGCGGAGGTGCATATCAAGCCGATAGTGGTCGTCATGTTTGTGCTGAATGTGCAGTTCGAGATGGAACGAAGACACCAGCGCCATAGATGGAGTTCCCTTTCACTGGGCGATTGGCGATTGGCACCAGTATAGCATAAAAACCAGGGAGGGAAGACCAGACCCGTGCTCCCGTGCTACCGTTCCCCGCCGGCCCGATACCACCCCCAGAGATAGCCCAGAGACCCGACATAGCTCGTCAGGGCTTTGAGCGGCTTGAAGCCGGGCCGCCAGGAGGGAGCCGCAAAGGAGTAGGGCAGGAAGATATTCGGGATGAGCGCGACCGTCCGAAAGAGCAGGTAGGCCGCAGCATGCGCCGGGGTGTGGAGGAAGCGCCCGCGGGCCCGTGTGGGGTCGCGGCGAACCTCCTGAGCGTGCCCCACGCCGTAGAGAAAGTGCTTGCGGAGCAGCGCCCACAGGGTGGCCGGCGCGGGGTGGTAGACCCACGTATGGGGGACGAGGAGCAAGCAATAGCCCGACCGCCGCACCCGCACAAAGAACTCTGTGTCAACCCCGCGCACCAGTGTGTTGCTAAAGCCACCGGTCTGCTCGAAGACGGCCCGTCGCATCGCACAGCAGGTGGTGGTAATCTCGCAGTAGTAGGAGGGCGGGTCGGGGTTGGTTTCGAGCGGTCGGAGCACGACGGGGTGTTCGATGCGGGGAACCTCGTGGGCTACCCACTGCTGCCAGGCCGGGGCATCGGGGGGGAGGATTTTGGAGGCCCCGGTAACGCCCACCTCCGGGTCACGCAGCAAGGGAGCCACCAGGTTGGCAATCAGACGGTGGTTCCCGGGGTGCGCGTCATCATCCAGAAAGACCAGGATGTCAGCCGTGGTCCGTGCGACCCCCTGGTTGCGGGCCAGCCCGTTGGGACGGACATTGACCACCACCTCAACCTCGTCGGGAGGGAGGGTTTGGTGGGGAAGGTCGCTCAGGAGGTGCTCCACCTGCCCTGCCAGGGAGGGGATGATGACCGCAACGGTGGGCGATGGTTGAGAATGAGGGTGCGGGGGAGACGTCATCGGGGTCTTGCTCCGTGCTGGTGGCGAACACTGGTCAGAACGTGCTCGGTGGCAGCAACCATGTGGTCGCGGCTGAATCGTTCCAGGGCAATCGTACGGGCCGCCTGAGCCATGGACGAGCACAGCGACGGGTCTAGCAGCAGCCTCTCGATGGCCCGGGCCAGCGCCTCAGCACTGCCCATCGGCACCAGGAGACCCGTTCGGCCTTCGTCTACCGCATCGGGGATGCCTCCGACATGGCTGGCAACCACAGGCAAGCCAGCGGCCATGGCTTCAACAATCGTCATCGGGAAAGCTTCGTGACACAGGGTAGGCATCACGAAGATATCGGCGGCGGCCAGCAGCCGGGCAACCTGCTGCCCCGACGCATAGCCCGTCAGGGTCACGGCTCCCTCGGTGGAAGCCGCTGCCCCGTTCAACACATTCCGATAGGTCCCCTCGCCAACCACGAGCAACCGCAGGGTGGGGAAGCGGGGGAGGAGCCGACGGACCGCCTGGATAGCCACCTGAAACCCCTTTTCCTGTTCCAGCCGCCCGACGCACAGGAGCAGGGGCGCTTCTGCCGAGATACCGAGCTGTGAGCGGGTTTCCAGACGAGCGTCCGGGTCGGGCCGAAAGTGCGCCGGGTCCACTCCGTTCGGAACGACCGTGACACGCTCGGAGGGGATGCCAAGCTCGCGCTGCCACTCCCGTGCGATTTCGTTGCTCACGACCACCCAGTGGTCAACCATGGGGGCTGCCTTGCGCCAGAGGAGAAACAGTCCCGGTAGTCGCTTCAGGTGGCGGACCAGACGGTAGGCCCCGCGCAGTGACCAGGCTCCCCGCCAGCGGGTGCGCAGTTCGGAGGTCATGGAGCCGTGGATGATGACCACGCACGGGAGACGGAGATCCGCGACCGCCCGCGGGAGGTAGCCCAGGGCACCGGCGCTCTGGCTGAGCAGCAGGTCAAACGGCCTGGAGCGGTGCCGCTGCTCAAGCTCCTGGTAGCAAGCGTTCCACCAGGCCATGCGGTATTTCTTCCAGGTACCGGGCGCAACATAGCGCACCGGAATGGCCCCTTCCGAGCCTTCCGGGTCTCCCCCTCCCTCCCCTCCTTCCCTTCCCTCCCTGCGCCCATCGGGGTGCGGGGTGGTCAGGACCAGTACCTCGTGCCCCCGCGCTATCAACCCGTCGGCCAGGGTTTGCGCCTGGGTCTCCATCCCGCCGCGCACACCGTGCGCCATGGTCAGGCGTTGGGGAATAACAAGCCGCATGATGGTCCTCTCATGATGGTCCTTTCGCTCTGCTGGTCGCGTCGGTCGCGTCAGCCGTGGTCTGTGGTCTGGTGAGGACCGGCTAGCCCTGCACCCGTTCGACGCAGCCGGGCGCTATTGTAGCAGCAGAACGGGAATGCGGTCAAGTCCGGCTCCCCTGGATTGTGGCCCGGGGAGCCGGTGGGGAGAGAAGCAAGCACGGTCACGTTGCATCCTACGAATATTCGCAGTACAATAGCCCCACTTCATCGGGAAACTATGCAAACATATGGGCGGCGTATCATGAAACATGTCCTGATTATTGGTGGAGGAATTACGGGCCTTTCCGCGGCGTACCATGTCCAGGAACAGGCCCGCGCAGCGGGAGAGTCCCTGCGGACGACCCTGCTCGAAAGCGATACCCGGATTGGCGGGAAGATAACAACCGAATCGGTGGATGGGTTTACGATAGATGGCGGCCCCGACTGCTTTCTCTCACGGAAACCGTGGGGGCTTTCGCTCTGCCGCGCTCTGGGACTGGGCGATGACCTGATGGGCACCAACGACGACCGACGCCAGACGTTTGTCCTGAACCGGGGCAAGCTGACCCCCCTGCCCGACGGGGTGATGCTCATCATCCCGACGCGGATAGCCCCTTTTGTCACCTCGTCGCTCATCTCCTGGCCGGGCAAGGTGCGCATGGGAATGGACCTGCTCATCCCCCCCCGGCGCGATGAGAGCGATGAGACGGTGGCCGACTTTGTGCGTCGCCGTCTGGGGCAGGAAGCGCTTGATAAGATTGCGGAGCCGCTGATGTCGGGCATCCACATCTCCGACCCGGAGCGGCAGAGCTTGCTCGGCTCCTTCCCCCGCTTCCGAGAGATGGAGCGCAAGCACGGCAGCCTCATCAAGGCGATGGGGGCGCAGCGCAACGGGTCTCACCGGTCGAAGGCCAGCAGCAACGGCGCTCCTCCGCTCTCCATGTTTATGTCCCTGCGCAACGGTCTGGGGCAGCTTATCCAGGCGCTTGAAGGCGCTCTGCAAGAGCACACGACCATCGTGACCGGGAAGCGGGTGAGCGGGCTGGACTACGACCACCCTGACACCAACACCGGAGCCGAAGGCAGCACACCCACAGCAGCACCCCGCTACCAGGTGCGCACCGAAGATGGCGAAACCTTCACGGGCGATGCCATCGTGCTGGCGACCCCGGCCTACGTGTCGGCCTCGCTGCTCTCCCACCTTTCGCCCCCCCTGAGCCGGGCGCTGCAATCCATCCGCTATGTCACCACGTCCACCGTTTCGATGGGCTTTCGTCTGGCGGATGTCGGGGCCCCCTTTGGCGGGTTCGGGTTTGTGATACCGCGCAAAGAGCAGCGCCAGATCACCGGCTGCACCTGGTCTTCGACCAAGTTCAACTACCGCGTCCCTCCTGAACATCTGCTGCTGCGCTGCTTCATTGGCGGCCCCGGCCACGAAGACCTGGCAGAACAACCGGATGATGACCTGGTAGCGATGGTGCGGCGCGAACTGGGCGATATTATGGGGCTGCGGGCCGAACCGGTGCTCACGCGCATTTTCCGCTGGAGCAAGGCCAACCCGCAGTATGATGTGGGGCACCTGGACCGCGTGCGCGAGATGCACACCATGTGCGAAACGCTGCCGGGCCTGGTGCTTGCGGGCAGCGCCTTTGAAGGGGTAGGCGTGCCCGACTGTATTCACCAGGGGCAGCGGGCAGCCAGCACCATCTTTTCCTACCTGATTGGATCACCCAATGCATCACCAGTTCGCTGAACCGGACGAGCAACACAAGTGGCCCGTGATGATCGCGGTGTCGATGGGTGTCTTCCTGGCAACGATAGACGGAAGCATCGTCAACATTGCCATGCCCACGCTCGAAAGAGCGCTGAACACCGACCTGCCCACCGTGCAGTGGGTCGTTCTGTCCTACCTGCTGGTGGTGGCGACCCTGCTGCTGAGCGTGGGTCGCCTGGCCGATATGGTGGGCAAGAAGCCGGTCTACCTGCTCGGTATCGTCGTCTTTACGCTCTCGTCGGCGCTGTGCGGGCTGTCACCCACCGTCTACTGGCTGATTGGTTTTCGCGTGCTCCAGGCTATCGGCGCAGCAATGATTATGGCACTCGGCCCGGCCATCGTGACCGAAGCCTTCCCCGCCCGCGAACGGGGAAAGGTGCTCGGCATTGTCGGCTCAACCGTGTCGGTCGGGATTGTGATGGGGCCGGCGCTTGGCGGCATCATCATTGACCACTTTTCCTGGCACTGGATTTTCTTTGTCAATATCCCGGTGGGGGTGCTTGGCATCATCCTGTCCCGCCAGTTTATCCCATCTATTCGTCCACCGGGCGGGCAGCGTTTTGACTACCCCGGGGCCGTCACGCTCTTCATCGGGTTGGTCTGCCTGCTGCTGGCTCCCACCCTGGGGCAGCGCATCGGTTTCACGTCCCCGCCCATTCTGGGGTTGGTTGCTGTGGCCACCGTCTTTCTGCTGCTCTTCCTGCTCATCGAATGGAAAACGCCGCAGCCGATGGTCCATCTCCAGGTGTTCCAGCAGGGGATGATGGGTTTGAACCTGGTGATGGGGCTGATATCGTTTATCACCGCGAGTGGGACGATTTTTCTCCTCCCCTACCATCTGGAGAATGTGCGCGGGTATGAGACGGGCCAGGCCGGGTTGCTGATGGCGGTGGTGCCTGTGATGATGGGGTTGACGGCTCCCATCGCGGGGGCGCTCTCCGACCGCGTGGGAACGCGCGTGATGACGACGTTGGGGTTGCTCGTGATGGCCGTGTCCTACTATGGGATGACCACCATCAGCGACCAGACCCCCACGCTCGGCTATGTGCTGCTCTTTTTGCCCATCGGGGTCGGCGCGGGCATCTTTCAGTCTCCCAACAACAGCGCCATCATGGGAGCGGCTCCCCGTTCGCAACTGGGGGTCGTCTCCGGGCTGCTGGCCATCTCGCGGGTGCTCGGGCAGACGACCGGCACGGCGCTGATGGTTGCGCTGTGGGCCAGCCGCGTCTTCGTCCACCTGGGAGACCGGCTGGCGGGAGGAGCCACCGAAGCTCCTGCGGCGGCCCAGGTGGCCGGGTTGCACGAAACCTTTCTGGTGATGGCGGGGTTGATGGGGGTGGCGGTGCTCCTGAGTGTGTGGGGGTTGGTGCGGGAGCACTACCGCCTCCGCCTGGCCCCGCAGTCGTGAGACGGTGGGGTTGGGGGGGCAGGGAGCGGGAATAGGAGACCCGATCCCTGTTCCCCCACCCCCCAGGCGATTACTGCGGCCAGCTTTCGTCAATCGTCCTCAGAATCGGGTCCAGGTCTTCCCCATTGATATAGTCCACCACCCCCGTCCAGAAGGTGCCGGTTCCCACCGCGCCTGGCATCAGGTCGCTGCCGTCGAAGCGGATAACGCTGGCTCCGGCGAGAATTTCGGCAACTTTGCGGTCGGCTTCGGGGTACCAGTCCAGAGTGACGTCGTTGTGGGGAGAAAGCACGCTGCCCTGCCGGATCCACTGCTCCATCGACTTGGCGGTTATCAGGTATTCGACCAGCGCCCGAACTTCTGGCGTGTCGTTGTAGACGCTGTAGACATCTCCGGCTACGAGCACCGGTTCCCCATAGGTCGGGTCGATGGGTGGAAAGTAGAAGTAGGAGAGGTCGCCGTCCGGGGCAACGCTCGGGGTCGGGGTAATCCAGCCGGGCATGGCGTTCCCCTGCTTGACCAGCCACGCATTCGGGGGGCGCTCCAGCAGCGGCTTCCCGGAGTCGAAGAACGACGTGGCCAGGATAGACGTTTTGCCCCCATAGACATACGCATCATTGAGCAAAATCTGCCCCATCATTTCAAACGCATTGCGGACCTCCGGGGACTGGAAGGGAAGATCGCCCCTGGTCCAGGCATCGTAGGTTTCGGGCGAGGTGGTGCGCAGCATGATGTCTTCAATCCAGTCTGTCCCGACCCACCCGGTGGCGGCTCCGCTCTCCATAGGGGCATACCAGGGGATGCGCCCATCGGCGACCATGCGGTCACTCAGGGCTATCAATTCGTCCCAGGTCTGGGGAATCTGGTAGCCCGCCTCCCCAAAGGGCACCGGCGGATACCAGACCAGGCTTTTGACCGTGACGCGGTGCCAGATCCCGATGGTTTTCCCATTGATCGTGGCCATATCAATCCAGCTCTGGTCATATTGCTCTTGCAACCGCTCCATCGGGACCATCGTGGTGATGTCCACAGCCTGGTCAGCAAACCGGGCCATCAGACCGGGCTGTGGGAAGCCGGCGATGTCGGGGGGGTCTCCCCCTTCGATGCGGGTGGTGATGAGGGTCTCAAAGTCGCTGGCTCCTTCGTAGATAACGTCAATTCCGGTTCGTTCTTCAAAGGGCCTCATCGCAGCCTCAAACCGTCCGGCCTCTTCTTCTGCGAACGCCCCGAAAACCGTGACCGTTCGCGTTTCCCCTCCGTCCTCGGTCGTTTCCTCTTCGCCGCAAGCCACCAGCACCATACCGACGATAAGCAATAGGATGACGGGCAAGCTGAACCATTTGTTACGCATGTTACGCATGGCGTATTCCTCTCTGGTTGTTTTTCAAGGTTTTGAAAGTCAGGCGGGTAGGGGCCGTATTGTGACAGACTATAACATCCTCCTGGAAAGGAGTCAAGATGGAAGGTCTGGGAGGTCTCTGGGAAACGGTGCTGCTGTTTGCTGCTCCGTTCTGCCACGTGCGAGCAAAACGGCAGGTTGCACAAAATGTCTCCCCATGATATACTATCGCTTGTAGCATGCCCCCGGTGGTCTCCCACCGTCCCCGAACCTCCGGTTCCTCCGCAGGTCGGGGCACCAGGAAGTGAAAACTGAAACCATCAGGAAAGAAGGTTGTTTTTGAGGGGGTGATCTTTCCTGATGCACCGGCTTCGCAGACCAGAGGGGAACTATTCTACACAGGTTTCTCGGTCAACGACCACCTGCTGAAGCAGGTGGCTTGTGAAGCGCAAGCCGACGTTGACCAGTTCGCCCGCAAGGGCAGCCGATAGGGAGGTCACGAGACCCTGGGGTGCGTTGCCAGCTCCAGGCCCGCTCGC
>DAOTUF010000384.1:0-3283 GCA_034437495.1 Chloroflexaceae bacterium
GTGGGGGTGGGGGTGGGTGGGGGCGTGCTGGCCTGGAAAACCAGCGACGCAGCGACGGAGACCGGTACCCGCTCCCGCTCCCCCCTGCCCTACCTGCAAAAACACTGGCCCACCATCGTCTTTTCCGAGGTCCTGTTCCTGGTGGCGCTGGTCTTTCTGGCGTGGGTGCGGGCCCACGTCCCCGACCCGTGGGGCACCGAGCGCCCGATGGACTATGCTTTTTTCAACGCCATCCGCATGAGTGATTCCTTTCCGCCGCCTGACCCCTGGCTGGCTGGCTACAGCATCAACTACTACTATTTCGGCTACCTGATCATGGCGTCGGTGGCGCTCCTGAGCGGCCTGGAGCCGCCGGTCGCCTTCAACCTCTCGCTGGCGATGATCTTCGCCCTGACCGCCATCGGCGTGGCGAGTATCCTTTCCAACCTGGTCCTGATGACCACCAGCGAGCACCCGTCCGCTGTCTGGCGGGCCTTCCTCCGCCGCTCCTCCCTGGTGCGGGCATTCCTCATGGGGGTGGGGGTGGTGCTGGTGCTGCTGGCAGGCAACCAGGCCGGGGCGTTGCAGGTCATCGTCGGGGACGAGCGCGTGGTAGCGCTGGACGGACAACAGCTTGCCGCGGCCCTGAGCCAATCGCTGCAAGGGAAATCCTCCATTGAACTGCCCTCCCCCGTCCGTACCAGCGACTTCGGCACGTTTGAGACGATAGAGCGGGACGACCACGTGGAGGATTTCAACTGGTGGTGGCCTTCGCGGGCGCTGTGGGACGAGCACCCCCCGCAGTCCCCGCAGCAGGAGAGCGTGCGGCTCTACAACATCACCGAATTTCCCTTCTTTAGCTTCTGGCTTGGCGATATGCACCCCCACGTGATGGCGCTACCCTTTGGTTTGCTGGCGCTGGCGCTGGCACTGGCGACCCTGGCGCGGCCCGTCCCGCACGTCGTCATTCCCGGGATGCGGGGGTGGCTCGATGTGCTGCTCACGGGCCTCATTCTGGGCAGCCTCTACACCATCAATAGTTGGGATTTGCCCACCTACGTGCTGCTCTACCTGGGGGCGCTGTTCCTGCTCTTCGTGCAGCACAACGACGACCCCGACGCCTTCCCCTGGAAGCGGTTGGGGTGGCAGAGCGGTCTGATTATCCTGGTTTCGTTTGTGCTGTTCACGCCCTTCTACCTGACGTTCCATTCGCTGGTCGGCTCCGGCGAACCGCTCACCAACGTGCCTATCCTGTCGAAGTTCACCCAGATGGTCGCGCCGGTGAGCACCTCGCGGACGGGGATACACGCCTTCCTGATTATCTTCGGCCTCTTTGCCGTGCCGCTCATCGCCTTCGTCTCCCTGGCAAAGCCCCTCCTCTCCCAACCCCATCCCCAACCCGACCCCAACGAGCAGCGACCAGCGCTGCTGCCCTGGCTCTTCCCGGCGGCCCTGGTGGTCGGGGTGGTGGTGGGCTTTCCGCTGCTCTCTATGGGGGCACTGGCACTCTTTGCCTTCTCCCGCGCGATGTACCGCGCCACCCGCCCTGCCGAAAGCTTCGTGCTGCTGGTGGTCGCGCTCGGGGGGGCTATCCTCTTTGGCACCGACCTGATGTACATTCGTGATGTGTTTAACACGCGGATGAACACGGTGTTCAAGTTCTACTATCAGGTGTGGCTGATGTGGGGCACGCTGGCAGGGTACGCGGTCTGGTGGCTGATAGCGCAGCCCTCGGCTTCCTCCACGGCGACTGCTCCCGCTTCCCCTGCTTCCCCCAACCCTCCCGCAGAAGCGGGAGATGGGGAAGCAGACCGCAACTCGGAGCCGGAGCCGGAGCCAGTCCACCCGGCCCCCCGCCCGAAGCTGTCCCACCTGGGGCGCTGGTCGGTGGTGGCGCTCTTCGGGGTGTTCCTGGCCGGGGCGCTGGTTTACCCCGCGCTCGCCCTGCGCGGCATGGCCGAGAAGGGCACACTGGTGGGGTTGGCAGGCCGCACCCCCCGCGAACACACCGCCGCTGGTCGGGCGTCTATCGCGTGGCTGCGCGAGCATGCCTCGCCGGACCAGGTGGTCCTTGAAATGGTCCCGCCGGGGGGCGGGTCCTACAGCCCCGAAGGATATGGGGGGGTCTCTGCCAGCACAGGCATTCCCACGGTCATCGGGTGGGTGGGGCACGAGAACCAGTGGCGCGGCGGCGATGAGGCGGCCAAAGCAGAGCTAGACCCGCGCCAGCAGGACGTTGATACTATCTACGAGACCCGCGACCCGCAGGAGGCGCGTGACCTGCTGGCAAGGTACGGGGTGACGTATGTCTACGTGGGGACCCTGGAACGACGGGCCTACCCCGCTGAAAGCCTGGCGAAGTTCGATGAAATTGCGGAGCCGGTCTTTCAGCAGGGGGAGGTGGTGATTTACCGGGTGCAGAATTAGGTTCTTTCCCCCCGCTCACGGCCACCACGACGGGAACCGGTCCAGCGCCGCGTGGCCCGTCAGGTTGATAGGCGCGGAGCCATCTGCGTTCATCACGTAGATTTCCTTGTTCCCATCGCGCCCACTCTCAAAGACGATCCGTTTGCCATCGAGGGACCACGCCGGGGACTGGTCTGCCGCCGCGCTGTTCGTCAGGCGGCGCTCCGACGAGCCATCCGTGTTCATCACAAAGATATTCTCATTCCCGCCGCGGTCCGACACAAACGCCATCCGCAGGCCGTCCCGCGACCACGCCGGGGCATATTCGCTGCTCTGCGGAGTATCCGACACCTTCACCTGGTTCGAGCCATCAGCCGCCATGATGTAGATATCGCGCTGCCCCTCACGGTCGGACACAAACGCAATCCTCGACCCATCCGGCGACCAGGTTGGCTCCGAGTCGTTCCCCTCCGCGCCGGTCAGGTTCGTCACCATCGACCCATCCACGTTCATCACGGAGACCTCAAGCTGACCATCCCGGTCGGAGGTGAACGCTATCTTCCGTCCATCCCGCGACCAGGCCGGGTCACGCTCCTGCGCCTCGCTGCTGGTCAGGTTGACCTGCCCGGAGCCGTTGGCATTCATCACGTAGATATCGGGGTTGCCCGAGCGGTCGGATACAAACGCAATCCTCGACCCATCCGGCGACCAGGCAGGCTGGCGGTCTTCGGCGGGGTGGTTGGTCAGGTTGATAGGCACGGCCCCCCCGCCCGTGGCTAGCACGAAGATTTCGCTGTTGCCCGTGCGGTCGGAAGAAAACGCCACAATCCCGATGGCCGTAACCGGTGCGGGGGCGCTGGTTGGTTCAGGGGGCGAAGTCGGCTCGGCCTCGGGGGGA
>DAOTUF010000385.1:0-1554 GCA_034437495.1 Chloroflexaceae bacterium
GAGGGGGGCAAACTCGGCCAGGAGAGCATGAGCGTGAAGGGATAGGAGACTCTGCCGAACAATCCCATCCCAAAGCCCGCGTCGTTCACCCGCCGACGATACTCCAACCGCACGAACCGATCCAGAACCGCAATCCGCTCACCGGTGGGTGAGGAAAGCCATATCGTATAGGTTGCTGCCATCTCTTCCCAGTCCCCCTGCATCATAATCATATCATATCATTTCATTACGTCGCTTCTTCCGGCTATCACACGCTGTCCAGGCTCCAGAACCGTTCAGACCACTGCACCACGGCCCCCGAGAGCGCCGTAGTTCCGGTCATATAGACCCCGAGCTGGTTGCCCCCGGGAAGAAGACGCCAGGTGGCGAACTGGCTCCCCGGTAGCAGCGTATTAACGACGCTCCCGCGGAAGCTGCTGACCACCGACTTCACCCCCGGAGCCAGGTCGATGGTCAGGGTCTCCCCTTCCAGCAGCACCAGGTCAAAGAACAACGCCTCACCGGTCGTCCAGTTGACCACCTCGTAGAGCCGGCCCGGCCCGTCGATGGTGAAGATGGGGTAGGCGGCTGCCGAACCACCATTCGTCACTTCGGTGATACCTGCGCAGGTGCCGCTGCCACCCTGGTTGTAACCAACGGAGAGAGCATCGTCACTGCCCACCAGCAGCGCGGTCACGTTCGCACTGCTGCCAGACGGAAGGGTGACATCAAGGGGAAACCAGGCGTAGCCATTCCACTGTGCCATATGGTCTGGCAGGGTCAGTCCATCAGCCGTATCGAAGGTTCCTCCTGCGTAGAGCAACCCGTCGCTCCGCACCGCCAGACACAACCCTGCTTTTCCTGCCGCAGCATCAAGGGTGCCGAGAACGTGCCAGACTACCCCGTTCCACACCGCCACGCGGCCTGTGAAGGCCCCCGCTGCCACCAGGCGACCGTCGGGCAGGAACAGGAGCGCCTCGACCACCCCGTCCAGGGTATCGCTGCCCAGAGGCGACCAGGAGGAGGTAGAGGGGTTCCACACCGCCACGAAGTTGCCCGGGGCGGTGAAGTCCCCCCCGGCATAGAGCCTGCCATCTGGTCCCCGCGCCAGCGCATAGACCCGCGTGGTCCCCCCGCCGCTGACCCCACTGTCCAGCGATGACCAGCTCGAACTTACCGGGTCAAACGCAGCCACATGGGTGGTGATGGCTCCCCCGACGAAGCGCCCTCCGACAGAGAGACGGCCATCGCTGCCAAAAGCAAGCGCCCGAACATCGCTGCTGGTCGTGCCAAGGGCCGCATCCACGCCGGGCAACCCGGCCCACACGGTGGTGGTGCGCTTGCGGACGATGGACGGTGCCCCGCCCAACCCCGCGTAGAGCGAGCCGTCTGGACCGACTGCGAGCGCGTAGGTGTCCCAATCGGGCACCGCTCCGGAAGCATCGTCGGCAACCCAGGCGCTCCCCGTCCATCTGGCAAAGAAGCTCAGGGAGCCGTTGGAAAAGGTTCCGCCAGCGGAGAGGACACCATCCGCACCTTCCGCCAGTGTGTAGACGGCTCCACTGGTGAGGTTCC
>DAOTUF010000386.1:0-4439 GCA_034437495.1 Chloroflexaceae bacterium
GTCACCCCATCGGTGGAAACGACAGAGCCTTCCCCCGGAGGTGTCTGGTCCTCGCTCTCAAGGCGCATCGCGGTGAGCGCACTATATTCCCCGGCGTTGTCGCTGACCCAGACCACCCCGCCCGGAGCCACGGCGATCCCGTTGGGGTTGCTGAACTGGCCGGGCGCGGGGAGCGTCCCTGGTTCAGCCATCGTCCCGCCGCTGGCCACGAGGGTCCCATCAGGGGCAAGCTTCAGGATGCCGTTGTCCCAGGTGGCAACATAGATATTCCCCACCCGGTCCACGTCGAGCGCCCCGGGTGTGATGCCGCCGGGGAGCACGTCTGCTCCAAACTGCGCCAGGACGGTGCCGGTGGGGTCGAGTTTGACGATAGCACCAGCGGTGGAGTCGGCCAGATAGATCATCCCGGTCGTATCCAGCGCCAGGTCCTCTGGCACCATGCCCGGAAGGTCAATCCGTTCAAGAAAGCTGCCATCATCGCCATGAAAGCGAATGATACTATTGACCGTGCTCTGGGTGGTGGGGTCGGTGTGGCTGTCGAGCGCGTAGACACTTCCGTCATTCCCCACCGCGAGGTGCTGCGGCGATTGAAGCCCGAACTGCCCTTCTCCATCGCCCCCTTCGCCCCACTGCCGGACGACGGTGCCATCGGGTGCAAACCGGACCAGGGCGTTGCGCCCGTAGTCAGCCACGAAGATATCCCCATCGGGTCCGCGGTCTACGTCGTGGGCATCGAGCAGCACCTCGTCCTCCCCGAAGGTGGTTTGCAAGGTTCCATCGGAGGCAAACACCCAGACCCCGCGGCCGCTCTCTGCCAGATACACCGTTCCATCGGGGGAAGTCGCCAACCCCCGCGCCGAAATAAAGCGTCCGTTTCGCGGCCCCTCGTGGCTGCCCAGGCGCAGTAAGAAACCAGGGGGTCCCTCTGTTATCACCGTGGGCTGGATGGCCTGGTTCGCCGGGGTGGGGGTAGACGGAGGCGGCGGGGTGGGCGTAGGGGGTGGGGTCGAAAAGGTCATGCTCTGGACGATAGCTTCAAAGACCGGGCGTTGTTCTTCCCAGGCCGATGACGCAACCTGCCCGAGCACGCGGATATGCTGCGGGGGAGCCAGCAGGATGACCAGTTGCCCGGCCCCGCCCTCCATGCTCAGGTCCGCGTAGAGGCCGGTGCGCCCGTCCACCGTGATGGGCGTGGTCTGACCGATGGTGTACCCCGCCTGCTGCGGTCCCTGGCTGCTGGTCTCAAACAACGTATGAATATCGATAGATGCTTCGCTGGTGTAGTAGTCGGTCACGGTGTTCAGGGGGGTCCAGTCTACGAGCAGCACCATATCTTCGCCAAGCGTCGGAGACTCTATCGCGGCAGCGCTGGGGGCCAGCATGAGATGTTCGGAGGTCTGACGGGTTTCCCATCCCTGGGGGTAGCGCAGACTCACCCCCGCCTCCTCCACCCGTATCGTGCCATCCAGGACGACCGGGGTCGGTTCGGGGGTCGCGGTGGGAGCCTCAGCGGGAGGCGGTGGGGGTTCCGAGGCTCCAAAGGGCAGCGCTGACGTGTCGCAGGCTGCAAGCACCAGTGAGACCCCTCCTACCAGGCAGAGGCAGAGGAGGCGAAGGAGACGGAAGAGGATCCATCGAAATGGTACGTATGACATGGTTCTGTTCTTCTCTTTTCCAGGCACCACCCCCCGTGAGCGCGTCGGGGATGACGATGGCGACAGCACAAGCACATGGTCCTGCATGGAATGATACCATACCTTGCCGGCTTCGTGCAGGGGAGGTAGAAAACCACTCCCAGAGCCTTTGCCCATCCACCTCCCGGTTTCCTTCCTGACCTGACCTGCGGTTCCCTCCATTACCGCTATTCGCAGTCCAGTGGTACAATGGGAGAGGCAAGGGGCCATTGTCGGTTATCGTTGCCGTTTTGCCTTGCCAGCATACGGGGTAGAGAACCCGGACCGTAGACCGTACATAATCCTGCAACACCGGTAGTAGAAAACAACCATGACACAGACACCACGAGACCTGACAGGGAAAACCCTGGGCAACTTTGAAATTCTTTCTGAACTGGGGCGCGGAGGCATGGGGGTGGTCTACAAAGCCCGCCAGACGTCGCTCGGGCGCATGGTCGCGCTCAAGGTGCTTCCGCCCGAGATGACCCACGACGCCAGCTACATTGCCCGCTTTCATCGGGAAGCACAGAGCGCTGCCCTGCTGGAGCACCCCGCGATTATCCCGATTTATGAGGTTGGCGAAGGAGACGGCCTGCACTACATCGCCATGCGCTATATTGAGGGGGGCACCCTCAAGGAGTTGATGAAGGAAGAAGGACCGATGGGGGTGCGGCGCGTGGTAGACCTGCTGACCCCCATCGGCTCGGCGCTCGACCACGCCCACCAGCACGGCCTGATCCACCGCGACATCAAGCCGTCCAACATCATGATAGCGACCGATGGCACGCTCTACCTGGCTGACTTTGGCCTGGCCCGCGGCGTGGCGGGGGATTCTGGCCTGACCAGGACCGGATGGATTATGGGAACGCCAGACTACATGTCACCGGAGCAGGCGCAGGGGTTGGCCACGATTGGCCCCTCAACCGATGTCTACGCCCTGGGCATCATCATCTACCAGATGCTTTCTGGCAAGCTCCCCTTCGAGGCCGAAACTCCGATGGCCATGGCCTCTATCCGCATTGTCCAGCCGCCGCGACCCCTGGGCGAACTTCGGAGCGACCTGCCAGCATCGGTTGAGGAAGTGGTGATGCGCTCCCTCTCGCCCAACCCTGACGAGCGCCACGCCGGTGCGGGCAAATTGCTGGCAGATATCCGCCAGGCAGCAGAGATGACGCTGGCGCAGAGCAGCCCGGCTGCCACGAAATCGACGATCCAGTTCTCGCCCTCCATCGTGGCCCCGGCCCCGGCCCCGGCTTCCCCCTCCGCTCCCCTCCCCGAGTCCCGACCAGCCAGCAAGTCTGGCCTGATGATTGGCCTGGGAGGGGTCGGGGTGCTCCTGGTGGTGGCGCTCCTGTGCGTCGTGGCCTGGGCGGTGACAGCGAAGGACGGAGCACCGGTGATAGGGAAGCGAGCTGCCACCCGTGAGATAGAGCGGTTGCTCCAGACGGGCGAAGAAGCCCTGTCCCGAAAGGGCGGGATGGACGAGGCCATCGGAACCTACCAGCAGGTGTTGGAGATGGAGCCGGGGCATATGGCGGCGGCGGCGCGGCTGGCCCTGATCTACTACCTGCGTGACCAGGAGCATAAGGCCGAGGAAGCCGCCAGAGCCGCAGTAGAGGCCGACCCCGAAGCCGCCATCGCGCAGGCGATGCTGGCCATCTCGATGGAGGTGGATGAGGACGAAACCTATGATGCGGCGCTCAACGCGGCCAACAAAGCGGTCGCCTTTGGCGAAGACCAGGCTATTGGCTACTGGGCCCGCGCCGGGGTGCAGGCCGACCGCGCCAACCTCGACCACGACCCGAATTTGCTTGAACGAGCCACCGCAGACGCCGAAAAAGCTATCGAACTGGCGGCTGACGAGAGCAACCTGGTGAAGGCCATGGCCCACAATATGCGTGGCTACGTCTCCTGGCAAGAATTGATGATGACCAGCGACGAATCCCGCGTCGGCCCCCTCATGACCCGTGCGGTGGAGGAGATGCTCCAGGCCATCGGGCTGCAACCCCAGATTGCCGTATTTCACTACAACCTGGGCTTTTTCTATCTGACGCAGGGCGAACACGCCCGCGACGAACGGCGCGAGCAGGAAGCCGAGGAGAAATTTGCCCAGGCGCGTCGGCGCTTTGAGGCCGCGGTTGAAGCGGACAGCCGCTATAGCACGGCCTATTATGGTCTGGGGGAACTCTGCCGCGTCCAGGGGAACTATCCGTGTGCGCTGGAGCAGTTTGGGACGGCCCTGGATATCGACCCGGAAAACTTCGATGCCTATATCAGTATGGGGTTTGCCTATCGGGATATGGAGCCGCCCGACTATGCAAAGGCTATCGCCGCAATGGAGAAAGCCGCCGCCATCTCCCCGGAAAATCCCTGGGTCTTCTATCACCTGGGGGAGGTCTCTCTGACCCGTAGCGTCGGCTTTGCGCCCGAGAGTGCCGAGCGGCAGGCAAGCCTTGCAGAGGCCGAACGCCACTACCTCCATGCCCTGGACCTGAACGACCGCCTCGCAGCGGCCATGACCGGCCTGGGCGACGTGGCCTACGGGCGAGTCAATTACATGGAGGCAGAGAAGCACTACAAAGCCTCGCTTGCCATCAACGAGGAGCAGGCCTACGTCCACGACCGGGTGGGCTGGACCCTCTATCACCAGGAATCCTACGAAGAAGGGGCCAAGTATTTCCAACGGGCCGTCGAACTCGACCCGGACCGCGTCAGTGCCCACAAAGGGTTGGGGTGGTGCCGTTACCGCCAGTATCACTATGAAGC
>DAOTUF010000387.1:0-4297 GCA_034437495.1 Chloroflexaceae bacterium
TCGCTGGCCGCCGCCGGGAACCGTTCCGAACGGGAACAGGTGATCAGCAAAAAGATTGACCAGAAACTCAACTGAACGAGGAGAACGAAGAAGAGGGGAACACGGGTAGGGTGGGAGTGGTGGGCGGTACTGGATTCGAACCAGTGACCTCCACGATGTCAACGTGGCGCTCTAACCAACTGAGCTAACCGCCCAACTAGAAGACTATCGTACCACAGAGTGCTCCCGCTGTCAAGGTGGATGTGGCCTCACGAACGGACCAGGAAATGGAGCGAAACCCGCACCTGCTCCGGGGGATATCCCCGGAGCTTCGGGATATTCTGGCCCGGGCGGTGCGGGTGGCGGCCCGGGCGCAGTTGACCGGGCCGCTGTGGGTGGTTGGTGGGGTCGTGCGAGACCTGTTTCTGGGGATTCCCATCGGACGAGATGGAGACCTGGTCGTGGAAGGGGACGCCATTGCGCTGGCGCACCTGCTGGCGGACCACCTGGGAGGGCAGGTCACAGCGTCCCATCAACCGTTTGGCACGGCTACCGTCGTACTGGAAGGGGGGAACGCTCACCCGCGGCTCCACCTCGACCTTGCCATGGCTCGGACGGAGACCTACCCCCACCCGTCCGCACTTCCGGTCGTTCAGCCCGCCACCATTGCCGAAGACCTGGCCCGGCGCGACTTCACCATCAATGCGATGGCGCTGGAAATGCAGGCCGCTGACGAGGGGAACAAGGACGGAGGGGGAGCGGGGGAGGGAGCAGGGGACAGTCGCCCGGAGCGTGCGCGTATTTGGGGTGGCAGGTTCCTGGACCCCTTTCACGGGCGGCACGACCTGGCAGCGGGGGTGCTGCGGGTGCTGCACGACCGCAGCTTCGATGATGACCCCACCCGCATCCTGCGCGGGGTGCGGCTTGCGGCTCGCCTGGGGTGGTCGGTGGAGCCACACACCCACAGCTTGCTGAGCGCGGCACTGGCTGCTGGCCGGTTGGAGGCCACAACCCCCGACCGCGTGCGGGCCGAACTCTGTCTCGCGCTGGAAGAACCCGACCCGGCCAGCGTGCTGCACCTGGCGGATACCCTGGGCATACTCGCACACCTCTTCCCTCCCCTGCGCTGGAGCGAGGCAGGCGCGGCGCGATGTGCGCGGGTTCCTGCGTCTCCGCCAGTGCGTCGGTCTCTGGTGTATGCTGGTCTGCTGACGTATGACCTGTCGGGGGAGGAGCGGGAAACACTGATAGACCGCTACCGCTTGCCGGGGGAGGTGGCCCGGCTGCTGCGCGAGGTGGAGCAGGGCCGGGCACGTCTGGAGCACCTCGCCACTCCCGGCCTGCGCAACAGCGAGGTGGACCGCTTGCTCCACCCCCTGAGCGAGGCGGCGCTGTATGTGCTCTGCTATGCCGAGCCATCTGTGAGCGAGGTCATCACCCACTATCTCACCGCGCTGCGCCCGGTCCGTCCGCTGCTCGACGGGCACGCCCTGCGGCGTATGGGGGTCGCTCCAGGGCCGCAGATTGGCCACCTGCTCCGTGAGGTGCGGGCCGCACGGCTTGACGGCCTCGTGACGAGTCGCGAGGACGAGGAGGCGTGGGTCGCGGCGCGGCTCATCAATCCTCCCGCTGACCGCGGTGATACCGAATCCGGGTAATCACTTCTGATGGTTCTTCCAATTACGCAGAGCACATCCGCGTACCCTGCCGCCTGGAGAAATTTCTGACTGCCCTGAGCGATGAGGGGCATTGTGGACAACCCTTGCTGCTGCATCAGAAAAGGAGAATAGGATATGCCAACGATTGCTCGTTTTTACGGTATCATCATACGAATGTTCTATGATGACCATATGCCGCCACATTTTCACGCAACCTATGGCGAGTATGAACTGGTAATTGGCATTTCGCCCATCACCATACTGGAGGGAAAAGCCCCCGCTCGGGTGCGGTCGCTGGTGCTGGAATGGGCGGCCCTGCATCAGCAGGAACTCTGGAACGATTGGGAGCGATGCCGCAACAACGAGCCACCGCTGCCGATTGAGCCGTTGGAATAACAGGAGGACCTATGCACATCTTGATTGGAGCAACCCCCCAACCAGAGGCCAGAGTACGGTTGACGTACGACACTGGCGAAACGATAGAGGTAGACTTTACCCCCTACCTTGAACGTGGGGGGGTCTTCGTCCTGCTGCGTGATCCGTCATTCTTTGCCCAGGTGAGGATAGGGGAGCACGGACGATTCTTGCAGTGGCCCGGGGAGTTAGAATTCTGTGCCGATGCCCTGTTTCTGAAAGGCAGGGGCCTTTCCTGGAACAACCGGCACTCCGATGAGCGTTGACCGGATGCTTGAACCCGTGCGGCTCCTTTTGCCTTCCTCCCTGCCTGAATACCAGCCATCACTCCTCACCCGCCATGGCCGGGTTGAACCGGTTGGTGGCGATGTCCTCCGGGGTGAGCGACGACGTCTCCACATCCCCGCGCTGCCCCATATAGTCCAGCCAGAAGCGTACATCGTCCATCACCACCCGCCCGTCCGGTTGGAAGTGGTAGGCGGGGATGTAGCGCTCCTCGATGCCCGTATAGCGGGCGATGATGGGCCGGGCGGCGTCGGGGTGGGCCTCAATCCAGGCGATGGCGTCTCCGATGCCGCCCACAAAGGCGCGGGCAGTTTGCGGGTGCTGTTCGGCCCAGTCGCGGTTGACAAAGTGGGTGGTAAACTGTTTCTCGCCAAACACATCCAGCGCGGTGAAGAGTAAGCGAAACTCGTCCTGGTAGTGGGTACGGGCCATCGAAGCATACGGCTCCATCAACCCGATGACATCAACCTGCCCCTGCTCCAGCGCGGGCATCTGGTGGTCGAACGAGAGCAAACGAAACTCGACCGCTTCTTCGGGCACCCCGGCCTGCTCCAGCGCCATCAGGAGCGTGTAGTGGAACGACGAGCGCCACAGGTTGACCGCCACGGTTTTGCCACGCAGGTCCCCAACGGTCTGGATGTCGCTGTCGGCCCGGACAAAATACTCCTCCAATGGCTGGTCGCCAATGGCCGACTGGATGTCGCTAACGCCCACCACCGGCAGGCCGCTGGCGTTGGCGTTGATGAGCGCGGGCAGCGAGGATAGCCCGGCCTGCACGCTGCCCGACGCGACCGCCTGAATTGCCGTCGGACCGCCAAGCACATCCCCGACAATCTCAACCTGAACACCCCGCTGCTCGAACAAGCCCCGCTCCAGGGCAACATAGACCGGGTCGTACACCTTGAAGTTGACATAGCGAACGACCGGCATCTCTCCCTGCTCCCCTGGTTCCCCCATCGCTTGCCCGTCTGGTGCGGAGGGGGGGGGGGCACACCCCGCAGCAGCAAGCGTGGTCCCAACAACCGTAACCAGCAACAGAAGCATCAGTCTAAGGCACATACCCGAACCTCCAGAAGTGCTTGAATCCATCCCAGGACACTGTTCATTGCCAGGCCAATCAGCGCAATCAGCAGAATGGCCGCGTACATTGTGGGAAACTTGAAGGTCTGGGAACTGCTCAGGACGAGGTACCCCAACCCCTCCGACGCCCCGAGCATCTCCGCCGACACCAGGCTAATCCACCCGCCCCCCATGCCAATGCGCAGCCCGGTCAGAATGCCGGGGTTGGCGAGCGGCAGGGTGATGGCGACCAGGGTGCGCCACCTCCCGGCCCCGTCGAGCGCTGCCGACTCCAGCACCGAGCGGTCCACCTGACGGATGCTCTGGAGCGTCGAGAGCAAAATGGCGGGCCAGGCCGTCCAGAAGATGACCACTGCCCTGGACCACAAACCCAGGCCAAAGAGCACTATCAGCAGGGGGAAGAGCGTGAGCGCCGCTACCGGGCGCACGCTGTCAACGACCGGCATGAGCAGGGTCCGCACCACCACCGACTGTGCCATCAGCACGCCGAGCAGGAAGCCGACCACCGCCGCCATCCCGAAGCCCACGCAGATATGGTACAGACTGGCGGTGATGTGGACAAGGGCAACCCCGGAGGTGAGCATCTGCCAGAGGACCGCCAGCACACGCGAGAGCGGGGAGAAGATGGGGACGGTCAGGAGCCGCGCAGCCACCTCCCAGAGCACCCCCAGGACCAGAAAGCCAGCGATACGATGACTGAGACCCGACCCCCGACCCCCGGCCCCCGCTTCCCGACCCCTGACCCCTGCTCCCCGACCCCTGACCCCGACCCTGACCTGTGCGTCACTCGTCACCGGTCCCACCTGTGAGACTGAGCCTGCGCAAGAACTCCCGTACTGCCGCATTGACCATCTCAGGCCGCTCCATCAGCACCATGTGCC
>DAOTUF010000388.1:0-6595 GCA_034437495.1 Chloroflexaceae bacterium
TGGGGAGCGCCAATAGATCCTGTTACCTCATTGCTAGTTATATCACAAAACCCCGGATTAATCAATTTTTGGTTCCCCTGCGTCACGGGTGGGCGATGACCAGCAGCGTGGGAGCGCGGTTCAAGACACACTGGAGCGCCCGTTGGAGGTTCTCCGGGTCGAGCGCGGCGAAGCTCTCGTCCAGCACAATGAAATCGGCCTTCTGGAGGAGCGCCCGGGCAATGTAGAGGCGGCTTCGTTCGCCGTGCGAGAGCTGCCACCCGCTTTCCCCGACCATCTGAAACAACCCCGCCGGCATTCGGTCGAGCAGTTCGCCCAGGCCAAGCTCGCGGCACACCGCTTCGGCCTCGGTGAGGTCTTCGGGCGAGGGGGGCCACTGCCGCCCCATGAGCAGGTTAAAGGCGAAGGTCTCAGTCAGCACATGGTTTTCGTGAAACTGAGGAGCCGCCACCACGCGCCGCCGCCACTCCGCGCTGCCGAGCGTCTGGCGGTCGAACCCGCGCAGCAGCAGCAGCCCGGCCTCCGGGTGGCGCAGGCCCGTCAGGATGGCCGCGAGGGTGGACTTCCCCCCCCCCGAGGGGCCTTCCAGCAGCAGGCGGTCTCCGTGCTGCACCTGGAGGCTGCATCCGTGCAGCACCGGCTGCGCCCGGTCGCGGTAGCGAAACACCAGGTCCCGTGCGACCAGGAGCGGTTGGCGGTTGTCGGGTTGGTGCTGGTCCAGGCTCGAGAGTAGCGCGACATCGAGGCTGTGCGGCTGTCCCTGGGACGGGACCGCCGCGTGGTAGAGGGGAGCCACCTGCTTCCAGGCCGTCAGCAGGTTGACCACGCTCTGGACCCCCCCGGTCAACCCTTCGAGCGCCTGGTAAGCCAGGATGATACCGCCCAGACTGATGGCCAGCTTTTCGGGCGAGGCCGGGGTCAGCACGAAGCTGTAGACGAAGCCAGAAAGCCCGACGATAAACCAGCCGCGCACGATAGCCGCGCGGATGAAGAGGCCAGCGCGGTCGAGGCGGGCCGAGAGCTTCAGGTAGCGCGACAGAATACGGTCTTCCTCATCGTGCCAGTGCGCACGGTCTTCCTGGGCCAGCCGGGTGCGGTGGCCGACCATGCGTTCCACCAGGTCGTTGGTCATCTCGCGGTAGGAGGACACCCAGTCCTGACTATAGCGGTAGTATTGCCAGCCAAGGAGGAGCGTAAGGAGCACCCACCCGAGGAACAGGAGCGCATGGGCGATGCCCCCGGCTCCTAGCGACAACACCACCGTGGCCATGACCAGCCCGATCACGCCAATCACCGCCCGAAACCCGCCATCCAACGTGAGCATCTCCACCGCCTCAGATTCCATCACCCGCCCCAGGAATTGCCCGGCCCCCTGGTGGCGGGTTTCTTCGGGTTCAAGCTGAAGCGTCCCATACATCAGCCGTATCTTGAACAGGGCACCGGCCATGGTCGCAAACGAGTTTTGCGCCCAGGTACCGAGCAGTTGAAAGGGTATCCTGGTGGCCATAATGAGCAGCCAACCCCAGAGCCAGGCCCATTCAAAATAGCCCTGCAACGCGCTGCGCCCGATGACCCACCACGCCACAATATCAAGAAGCTGCTGCACCCCATAGGCCACGATGAACAGAAAGGCAAAGGTGGGGATACGGGCGTGGCGAACCTGCCCGGCCATGTGGACCCCCGGCGGAAGGCGAAGCAGCCAGCACCCTTCAATGGGCGTGGTGCCAAACCATTGTTGCAGGAGAATGGCGCGGGTGCGCGTGTGGCGGTGCTCTGGTATCCCGGTCTCCTTCAGGATGCGGGCGATGATTTCGAGAAAGGGGGCTTCAATAGGGTGGCAGATCGTCTTTGTGACCAGGGAGCGCCGAACCCGGTGGGGGGACAGGTCGGGAGCGATGACGGTCAGGTGCCGCCAACCGCCCTTGAGCAGAACGAGAAAGCGGGGTTCGTCCGCCTCGGTCGCGCCTGGCATCCGCAGCAGGGCCGGACCAGCGCTCCGCACAAACTGGTCTACTTCGGCATAGGTCGAAACCACTGGCTCCACCTCAAGCCCGAACCGCAGCGCGGTAGTTTCGAGCCACTGGTCAAAAAGGGGGGCTTCCGCGGTGGCGAGGTGGGCAGGTGGGGGGGGGATTTCGACGGGACGGGAGAGGAAGCCGCTTTTGCGGGCGACGACCTCCAGCGCCTCGGCTACTCTTGAGGCAGGCCAGAGGAGCGGTTCAACTTTGGGTGCGCTTCCAAAAAGCGGCATGGGAACTCGCCATCACGCATAGTCTGGAGAGGGGCGCACACCAGCACGCCCCTCCTGGACCTGATCTTCGCAGCCCGCAAAAACCGACCACGTTGATGTTCGTCCGGTGGTTTCCGTCCACCGGTTCCATACGCTCATCAGTATCGTTTGGCACCGGCCTTCACATTCGTCTTCACCTGCATCCCGGTTCACCCCCTTTCCCAAAACTGGTCTTCAACCATCTGCGTTCAAGGAAGTATACCACAGGTCTCATTCCTGGCTCATCCTTTCGGTATCCGGACAATCTTGATACCGGCCTTGATATGCGTCCGTACCTGCATTCTCTATTCACCCCCTTTCCCTCGTACTCGGGTCGTTCGTTCTGCTCACGAACGCACACCATAGCATGGGTGTGCCAACTGGTAGCTTACCCTGCACCCGGGGACCGTCCAGTGAGCGGCATAGCCTGATAGATATCGTAATATTTCCGGGCCAGCACCGCGTGGGTGTAGTGCGTCAGCACCCGCTCCCGGCCGCGCTGCCCGAACTCATGACAAAGGTCGCGGTCATTGTACAGCCGCTCCAGGGCTTCCCGCAGCGCGACTACATCGCCCTCGGGGAAGACCAGACCGGCGTCCCCCATGACGTTGGGTATCTCGCCAGAGGACGAGCCAACCACGGGCAAACCGCAGCTCATCGCCTCCACGAGGACCCGCCCGAACTGCTCCTTCCAGCTCGGGGTGGTGCGCGAAGGCAGCACCAGCACATCGAACCGACGGAGGACCGTCGGGACCTCGGTGCTGCTGACCGGCGGGGAGAGGCTCACGCGGTGGGCAACCCCCAGGCTGCGGGCCCGCTGCTCAATCTGCGGGCGCAGGCTGCCGCTCCCCACCAGGGAGAGCCGCACCGACGACGGCATCCCCGCCACGGCCTCCAGCAGGTCCAGCACGCCCTTGCGTTCCAGCAGTCGCCCCACATAGCCCACCACGAAGGGATGGTCTGCGGAGGGAGCAGCACGCGGCGGGGCCGGGGCAAACAGCTCCGGGTCAACTCCGAACTGCGGCAAAACCGCCAGCGGCCCGCAGTAACCGTGGCGGCGCAGGATAGCCGCGGCTTCCTGGTTGCCAGCGATGCCGCAGGCCGCGTGCCGAAACGTATAGCGTTCGAACCAGCCGAACGGGGGAGGGTAGCGGCGGTCAATGTTGGCCCAGTTGTAGAAGCAGCAGGCCGCTCCCTCGGCCAGCCCCGCCCGCAGCGCCAGGAACGTCGCCAGATTGAACGATTCTTCGTCAATGTGCAGGATGTCCGGGCGTTCGCGGTGCAGCACCCGCCGCAAGCCGGTGAAGAAATAGAGATGGTGCTGCCCGTTGGCCACAATCGGCAGCACCTCCAGCCGGCACCCCTGCAACGCCCGACGTTCCAGGCACATTTGCCCGACGTTCGGCTCGCGCCAGGAGGGAGGCACGATGGCAAGCAGGTCTATCCCGTCCAGACGTGCCAGTTCTTCGAGCTTCGTCTGATAGGCCCCGGCAACCAGGGCCTTGGAAAGCATGACGACTTTCACCGCGCTCCCTGCTTAGCCGGCCCGCCGAGCAAAATCGTCCATAAACGAGGCCAGCGTGCTGCACCCCTCCAGGCTCATCGCGTTGTAGAGCGAGACCCGCACCCCGCCAACCGAACGGTGCCCCTTCAGGCCGACCATACCGGCGTTTGTGGCCTCGCTGATAAACCGCTTTTCCAGGTCTTCCGAGGCCAGACGGAAGGTGATGTTCATCAGCGACCGGCTGTCATTTGCCGCGTGTGGCTGGTAGAACCCTCCGCTCCGGTCGATGGCTCCATAGATAGCCGCTGCCTTCTGCTGGTTTCGTTCGGCCACGGCTGCCAGACCGCCGCACGCTTCGATGTCCTTCAGCACCAGATTGACCAGGTAGACCGAAAACACCGGCGGGGTGTGATAGAGCGAATCGCTCTTTGCGTGGGTTGCGTAGCGGAGGATGGCGGGCAGGGTTTCGGGGGCCTGCTCCATCCAGCTCTGGCGGATGACCACCAGCGTCACCCCGGCGGGACCGATATTCTTTTGCGCCCCTGCGTAGATCAACGCAAACTGGCTGGCATCGAACGGGCGCGACAGGATATCGCTGCTCATATCCGCCACCAGCGGCACATCCCCAAAACGCGGGAAGACGTGCCACTGGGTGCCATAAATCGTATTGTTGGAGGTCAGATGCACGTAGGCCGGGGCATCGCTCAGCCGAATGTCATCGGGGGTGGGAATGCGGCGATACTGTTCCTCCTTCGTGGTTGCCGCCACATGCACCTGCCCGATGCGGCGGGCCTCGTCGCTGGCCTTCGTTGCCCACGAGCCGGTGATAAGATAGTCGGCGGTGGCTCCGGCGGGCAAAAAATTCATCGGCACCATCGCAAATTGCAGGCTGGCTCCCCCCTGCAAAAACAGGGCCCGGTAGTCATCGCCCAGACCAAGCAGCTGCTTGACCCGTGCTTCCGCCTCGCTGTTCACGGCCTCATACGCTTTCGAGCGGTGGCTTGTTTCGAGAATAGACATCCCCGTCCCCTGGAAGTCCAGCAACTCTTGCTGTGCCTGTTCCAGTACCGACAGCGGCAGGGTCGCCGGGCCGGGGTTGAAGTTGTATACGCGATTCACCTGATAACACCTCCTTGTTCTCGTCTGGTCTCAATCTTTCATCTTAATTCATCTTTATCCTGTCAGGTCTCTCCGTTCCTCCAGGGCCGTACCGAGCATCGCAAAGAACGTGGTGACTGATACCACACTGTTGTGCCGGTCCATATAGCCCATCACCAACTGCACCATACTGCGGGTGATATCCCGCTCGTCGCAGCCGGCCCCCTGACGAAACTCGTAGCTGCGGTCGCCGGTGTAGATGGAGAAAGCACCCTCCCCGTCGGTGTGAACTCGTATGTGATCGTCTCCGAGGGGAGACGGGCCCCCTGCCGCTCTCGGTGGGGGAGGGACCGTCTCTGAGGTGGGGCGTTCTGGTGGCGCTGGCTCAGGCCGGCGCATCTGCCCGGGCAACCGCTTGCCACATCGCTGGCACTGCCCGGCGCTTCTTGCCGCTTCGTCAATCTCGGCACCGCATCGCTCACAGCGCTCCATAGGACTCTATCCTCCTCCCCTTTGCTACCCTTCCTCGCTTGCCTTGAACCCTGCTTTTTTGTGGGCCCCATCGCAGAAGGGTTTGTTTTCTGAGCCTCCGCAGCGGCACAGCGCACACTTGCCCCCCTCGACGGAGAGTTCTTTGCCACTGGCAGTAACAATCTTGAACGGCCCCTCAACATACAGCGGGCCATCATTTATCACTCGTATGGTTGTTGGGTCTCCCATTTGCCTGGTCCTTTCCTTTCTTTTCCTTTGTCTCCATTGCTTCTCCCAATGTACCGGTCAGTCCACAGGAATACTGCTCATCAGGATAGTCTTGCATCTCAGGAACAGCTTCCCTATTCTATCACATCTCTGCACGGGCCGGTTCCCAGGAGCCGACGAGAAGTGTGCTACAATGGGTCGGAACATCGGAAGCATTGACGCTCGTTGCCTCTGGTGCTACAATGCTCGATGCATGTGTATCGGGGGCTATCATCGAGGCGAAGGCAAAGGAATGGGGATACTCAGGGAGAAGCACCTCGTCCTGGGAGTATGTGGCGGTATAGCGGCGTACAAAGTCGCGGAGCTTGCGCGAAATCTGACGTTGGAAGGAGCGCGAGTGGATGTGGTGATGACAGAAGCCGCCCAACGCTTCGTCGGGGCCGCCACCTTCCAGGCGCTCACCGGTCGCCCGGTCCTCGACAATATGTGGGCGCTCCCGGAGGACGGGGTCGTCGGACATGTGGCTCTGGGAACCACGGCGGATATGATTGTAGTCGCTCCCGCCACCGCCCACACCCTGGCCCGCTTTGCCGCGGGTCTCTGCGATGACCTGCTCACGAGCGCGGTGCTGGCAACCCGCGCCCCGGTGCTGTGCGTTCCAGCAATGAATCTGCACATGTATGCGGCGGCGGCCACCCAGGAGAACCTTGCCACCTTGCGGCGGCGCGGGTTTGTGGTGTTGGAGCCAGAAGAAGGGCGCATGGCCGAGCCGATGATTGGCAAGGGCAGATTGCCAGCGATAGCCACCATCGAGGGGGAGATTCGGTCCCTGTTCGGGCGACAGAACGGCCCCCTGCGCGGACGCCGGGTGGTCGTCACCGCCGGGGGCACCCACGAGCCAATCGACCCGGTGCGCTTTGTCGGGAATCGCTCATCGGGGAAGATGGGCTATGCGCTGGCGGCCGCTGCCCGAGACCGCGGAGCCGAGGTGACGCTCATTGCCCGCCCCACGCTGCTGGTTCCCC
>DAOTUF010000389.1:0-2214 GCA_034437495.1 Chloroflexaceae bacterium
GTGCGCGAATACTGGGTGATTGACCCGCGCCCCGGTCGGCAGCAGGCCGACTTCTACGTGCTGGACGAAGCAGGCCAGTACCGGCCCATCCTGCCCACCCCCGACGGTATCTACCACTCCCCGGTGGTGACGGGCTTCTGGCTGCGGCTGGCCTGGCTGTGGGAGGAGACCCCCGACCCGCTGGCGGCGCTGGCGGAGGTGGTGGGGCCGGAGCGGCTGGTCGCTGCGCTGGACAGAGATAGGGATAGGGATAGGAATACGACGGAAAAGAACGAACAGGAAACCGAGGAAACCCATGGCAAAGGACCCTAGTCACCCGGGCACCGTCGCGGTCAACCGCCGCGCCCGCCACGATTATCACATCGAAGAGAGCTACGAGGCAGGGCTTGCCCTCACCGGCAGCGAGATAAAGTCGGTGCGGGCCGGGCGCGTCAATTTGCGCGGCAGCTATGCCCGCGTCACGAACGAGGAGGTTTTGCTCTATGATACGCACATCTCGCCCTATGCCCAGTCGGGCACCTACTTCAACCACGACCCGATGCGACCGCGCAAGCTGCTCCTGCACAAGCGCGAAATCAAGCGCCTGGGAGGGTTGGTGCAGCAGAAGGGGCTGACCCTGGTGCCGCTGCGTATCTACCTGAAGGGGCGGCGGGCCAAGCTCGAACTGGGCGTAGCCCGCGGCAAGAAGCTCTACGACAAACGCGAAGATATCGCAAAACGCGATGCTCAGCGGGATATCGAACGGGCGATGAAATCCCGCGGGCGCGAATAGCCGAATCTGGCCACGATGATCGTTCTGTCACCTGGAAGCTGAAAAACGCCTGGTATGGAAACAAGGAACGAGGAACAAATTACCCATGCGACACCACCACCGGCCCGGATGCGTCCGACCTCCGCTCCGAATGATGATACCGGCCATGATGCTGGTTCTGCTGCTGTTCGCGGTGCTCGTCGGCGCTGGCCCCGCACTGGCCAGGACTCCCCCCGCCGAGCCAAAACCCACCCTCCCGCTCATCGTGGCCCGCGGCACCACGCTGATGAACGCCGAAACGTGGCAGCCCTTTGAAGTGCGGGGCGTGAACTACATTCGTCCTACCTCGTTCAAATCGGAAGCCTGCTCGGAACTCCGGTTTGACATGAACAGCGAATGCCCGTGGGACCGCCCGGCGATAGCTGCCGATATGGAGCACCTGCGGGCGCGGGGGGTGAACACCATTCGCGTGTTTCTGAATTACTACGCCTTTGGGGGGAGAAGGGTAGACCAACCCCTCTACGATATCGAAACCCCGCTGGAGCGCCTGGACGAATTGATTGCCATGGCCAACCAGCACCACATCTACGTCATCCCGGTCTTGCTGGCGAAATATCCGCAAAACACCCACTTCGACCCGGAAGACCTCTGGCACGCTATGGATGTCCATGTGCGCCCGGTCGTGGAACGCTTTGCCAACCACTCCGGTATCCTGGCCTGGGACCTGTTCAACGAGCCAGACATCGCCGGGCCGGTGGACGTGCGCTGTTGGGACTGGGACAACAGCGGGTTTCCGCTCTGTTTCAACCTGGCAACGCAGCGGTTGCTCTTTCTCAATATGCTCCGCGACGAGGTGCGGCAGATGGACCCCCACCGCCTGCTGACGGTGAGCGTGGCCTTTGCCAAGAGCTACTTCAGGCCGTCAGGGGCCTACTACGCACGCCTGGCCGACCTGGTAGATTTCTATTCTGTCCACTACTTCGACAATGAACCCTACGACTCCGGTCGCTACGCGCAGCACTGGTACTACGGCGAGGGCTTTCCGCGGGACCTGGAGCGCTCCATAGACGAACTCCACGCGCTGAACCTGAACAAGGTCATCGTCATTACCGAAGCTGGCTTTCCCTCGAACGAAGGGGCCCGCCAGCTTGCCGACGTGCAGCGCGACCTGCGCACCCTGTTGCAGCTCACCCGCAGCAAGCAGGTCAGCGGGGTCATTCTCTGGCCATTCCAGGAGGAGCCGGAGCACCTGATTCATGACCTCTTCTGGTAGCCTGCCGGTCCGTCGCGCTCGTCCGGTCCATCGCGCTCGTTGCGGTGCTTCCACGCCTTCCACTCCAGCCGCAGGTAGGTGAGGAGCGCCGCGGCAAGGGCCGCCACCCCGCCCGCTTGAAGGCGCAGGCGGGCATAGTGTTCTTCCAGCGCTCTGACCTGCTGGCGCACCTCGGGCAGACGGCTCCCCG
>DAOTUF010000390.1:0-2476 GCA_034437495.1 Chloroflexaceae bacterium
GCGCTGCTGCCGCTGGTGGGGCAGATGCAGATGCGCGACCCGGCCACGCTGGTGCCGGAGGTGCTCCGCCGCATCCAGGCGGTGGAGGAGGAGGAGACGCAGCAGCGGTTGCTGGTGGCGCTGGCGTCATTGACCGAAGACAAGGAGGTATTGCAGATGATAGAGCACTTCATCGAAGAGGAAGGGGTATTGCTCGACACGCCCTTTTTGCAGAAGCTCCGAGCGGAGGGCCGCGAGGAGGGATGGGAACAGGGAACCCGGAAGGGACGCGAGGAGGGACGCGAGGAGGGACGCGAGGAGGGGCGCGAGGAGGGGTATCGCCACATGGTGGAGCGGACGGTCCACCTGCGCTTCGGCAACGGCCCACTCGATCTGGCGGTGCACCTCCAGCACCTCAGCCTGGAGCAACTGGAAGCGGTGTTTGACGCGGCGCTCACCGCCCCCTCCCTGGAGGCGTTCCTTGCCCACCTGACGGCGGCCCCCGCTCCGAATGGGGAGGGGGGGGCCATTGATGACTGACGGAACCTGAAGCAGATATATGGTGATAATAATGGTGGGGGCAAATTGCCCATAATGGTGAGAATCAGGAGGAGTTGAATGGACTATCGGGTTGCGGTTCTGCCAGGCGATGGCATCGGCCCGGAGGTGATACAGGAGGGATTGAAGGTTCTGAAGGCCGTTGGAGAACGTTTCGGGCACGCGTTTATCACAACCGAGGGCTTGATAGGGGGGGGAGCCATTGACGCCACCGGCACGGCTCTCCCGGATGCAACCCTGGCGTTGTGCCACGACAGTCAGGCCATATTGCTCGGGGCGGTGGGTGGGCCGAAATGGGACGACCCCGACGCAAAGGTGCGGCCCGAACAGGGGCTTCTGGGCATTCGCAAGGCACTGGGGTTGTTTGCGAACCTGCGCCCGGTGACGGTCCATCCGCTCCTGCTCCCTTCCTCCCCCCTGAAGGCCGAACGATTGGAGGGGGTAGACCTGGTGGTGGTCCGCGAATTGACTGGAGGGATCTATTTCGGGGAGAAGCGGCGAGAGCACGACCAGCATGGCGAGTGGGCCAGTGACCTCTGCCTCTACACCCAGGCTGAGATAGAACGGATTGTGCGGGTGGCGGCGCGGCTGGCGCAGGGACGGCGCGGCAAGCTCACGCTCGTGGACAAGGCCAACGTCCTGGAGACGAGCCGCCTGTGGCGAAGCGTCACCACGCGCCTGGTGCGGGATGCGTTCCCCGACCTTCAGTTTGACGTGGTGCTGGTGGATGCCTGTGCCATGCACCTGATACGGCGTCCTGCCGATTTCGACGTTATTGTAACCGAGAACATGTTCGGGGACATTCTGACCGATGAAGCCTCAATGCTGGCAGGTTCGATGGGGATGCTTCCGAGCGCTTCGCTCGGGGCCGAGATGGGCGGCGGGGTTGCCCGCATTGGCCTGTATGAGCCTATCCATGGGAGTGCGCCCGACATCGCCGGGCAGAACAAAGCTAACCCTCTGGCGACTATCCTGAGCGTGGCGATGATGCTGCGCCATTCGCTCAGGTTGGAACAGGAGGCGCAGACCGTTGAGGCTGCGGTTCAGGCAGTGCTGGCTGAGGGAGTGGTGACAGGAGATATCGCCCGGCCTGGCCAGGTTCTTGCAACAACCTCCCAGGTAGGAGACGCGGTAGCGGCACAGATATGAGGTTCTGAGGTTCAACCTACCGCGAACACACGGTTAATTATGGTGCATAAGCTCGTATAAGGAGGGGTATTTCGATGGCATTGTCCATTATTGCGGTCGTATTGGTCTGGGTCATCCTCTGGGTCATGCTCGTAGGAGCCTTCAAAGCAGGGGAATACATCGAAAAGTACGTTGCACAGCAGGGAACCGACTGGACGGACTTTTTGCCCGAGGAGCGGCGCAAAAAACGCAGGCGGGAACGAGAACAAAAGGCGAAACAAACGCCTACTGCCTGATACCGCCCCTGATATCTGGCCTGGCAAGCGGTGAGAAGAAGCAGGGGAACAAAAGGAAACGGATAGGCAGGCGGTCAACGAGGACTGGCGCTTCGTTCACTGCTCGTCCTATCCCTTACCTTTTGCCGCTTGCCTCTGCGCACCCGGAGCGTTTAGAACCGCCCGACCGAACGACGCACCCCGCTCCCCACCCGCTTGGCTGTCTGGACATACACCGAATAGGCGGCAGTCCGTGAGACCACCAGCGGCACGGCTCCTCCGAGCAGGAGCACCGCAGGGATCCAGAAGAGCGAGGTCAGGATGGATGCCAGCCAGGTGCAGACCAGCGCCCCACCAACCAGGCTGTTCATCAAGGTCATGCCGTTGTCTGGCTGAACATAGATGGTTGAACGGCTCAAAAACTCGCGGATGTTTCCAACCAGCAGCAGCGCCCCGGCGACCATAACAAAATGGGTCGTAATGGCCGTATTCAGCAGCCGCCAGAGAAACCAGCCCGCCACCATGACCGCCAGCGC